>CAIRRW010000348.1 GCA_903881065.1 uncultured Bacteroidota bacterium | reverse complement strand
TGAAATTTTAAATCTTTAATGTAATCCTTTTTAATGTCTTCAATATCTTTTTTATTATCGATACATAATATTATTTCTTTAATACCAGCACGTTTAGCTGCCAATATTTTTTCTTTAATACCTCCCACCGCAAGTACTCTTCCTCGTAATGTTATTTCGCCAGTCATAGCTAAATGAGGTTTTACTTTACGTTGTGTAAATGCGGAAGCAATTGCAGTAAGCATCGTAATACCTGCAGAAGGTCCATCCTTAGGGGTTGCGCCTTCAGGAACATGAATATGGACGTTCCATTTATCAAATACTTCAGGCTTCAAGCCAATAATTGCACTGTGAGCTTTAAGGTATTCCAAAGCAATTACGGCAGATTCTTTCATTACTTCACCTAAGTTGCCTGTTAATGTAAGCTTTCCGCTTCCCCTTGTGATACTTGTTTCAATAAATAATATATCTCCCCCTACACTTGTCCAGGCTAAACCAGTTACAACTCCTGCCACATCATTTCCCTGATAACGATCCTTTGCATGGGCTGGTCCAAGTATTTTTATCAAATCTTTAATTTCTACATTAATATTATACTTTTGTTCCATAGCAATTGATTTTGCTGCGTTGCGAACAACTTTGGCAATCACTTTCTCCAATCCTCTTACTCCGCTTTCTCTTGTATAATTCTCTATGATATACTCTATTATTTTTTTGTCGATATTAATTTTTTCCTTTTGCATACCTTGTTCTTCCAATTGTTTTGGCAACAAGTGACGTTTTGCGATTTCAATTTTCTCTTCAATAGTATATCCAGTAATCTCAATTATTTCCATTCTATCGCGTAAAGCAGGTTGAATTGAACTTAATGAATTTGCAGTTGCGATAAACATAACATTAGATAAATCATAATCCAGCTCAATATAATTATCATAGAATGCATTGTTCTGTTCAGGGTCTAAAACTTCTAATAATGCAGATGAAGGGTCTCCATGAAAATCATTACCAACTTTGTCTATTTCATCCAAAATGAATACAGGATTTGATGATCCAGCTTTTTTTATGTTCTGTAAAATCCTTCCTGGCATTGCACCTATATAAGTCTTACGATGCCCTCTTATTTCTGATTCATCTTTCAAGCCCCCTAAGCTCATACGAACATATTTACGTCCCAAACTTTCTGCAATACTTTTACCTAAAGATGTTTTCCCTACTCCGGGAGGCCCATAAAGACAAAGGATTGGGGATTTCATATTGCCTTTCAGTTTGAGAACAGCAAGGTGCTCCAATATCCTTTCCTTTACTTTTTCCATTCCAAAGTGGTCTTTATTCAAGACTTTTTCAGCACGCTTTAAATCGAAGTTATCTTTTGTATTCTCATTCCAAGGTAAATCCAATAATACCTCCAAGTAGTTGGTTTGCACCGAATGTTCGGCAGCGTTTGGATTCATTCTTTCCAGTTTACTAATCTGTTTAGTAACTATTTCAGCAATTTCTTTACTCCATTTCTTGTTTTTTGCTTTCTCCTTCATTTCCTGAACATCCTGTGTAAAGTTGTTCTCTCCAAGTTCTTCCTGAATTGTTTTCATCTGTTGGTGGAGGAAATAATCGCGTTGCTGTTTATCCAAATCAACCTTTACTTTCGATTGAATCTGGTTTTTCAACTCCAGCATTTGAAGCTCTTTAGTAAGATTGGTAAGTACCAATGTTGCGCGTTCTTTAATGTCAATCACCTCCAACATTTTCTGTTTATCAGCCACAGGAGCATTCATATTAGAAGATATGAAATTGATGAGAAACGAAGGACTTTCAATATTCTTCAATGCGAAACCAGCTTCACTTGGAATATTGGGACTATGTTTTACTATCTGTAATGCTAAGTCTTTTAAGGACGAAACCAAAGCTTGAAACTCTTGGTCTTCACTTTTAGGACGTGTTTCGGCAAAAGCAGTTATTGTAGCCTTAAGATAAGGTTCTGTTTGTTTAACTTCTTTTATTTCGAATCGCTTTTTCCCTTGAATGATTACTGTTGTATTCCCATCTGGCATTCTCAGCATTTTAATAATTTGCGCTACTGTACCTACCTTATTTAGGTCTTCAACAGTAGGATCTTCAACGGAATCGTTTTTCTGAGCTAGTACCCCAATAATTTTATCCCCTTTGTAAGCATCCTTAATTAGGCTGATTGATTTGTCTCTGCCAACAGTAATAGGAATAACTACCCCTGGAAACAGAACAGTATTACGTAATGGCAAAATGGCAAGTTCATCGGGTACCTTTTCCGAGTTCATATTGTCCTCATCTTGTGTGGATAAAAGAGGGATAAATTCGGTATCTTCGTCTATCATATTGTCGTTCGCCATTGTTACCAACCCTTTTATATCAAAACTATCATTCATTTTAAAGGTATATTTATTATTTATTAATTTATAAGTGCTGACATTTTCAATTGGTATGCCAATAATGGTTTTCAGACAATTTGGCGTATAAAGGTAGTAATATATGTGGGCATTGGTTTATAAGTTCATTGGTTTATTTGTGTTTTGACGGACATAAAGAGTTTAAAAAAACGTTTTTTAAGATTATCTAAAAATGAGGACAATCTTAAGTTCATTCCTGAATATGAAAAATAGTTATCTTTTGCATTGTTTTAGTTTAATTAATTTTAGCAGATATAATTAATTGTAGGAACTTAATTTAGGCGATTTCATACTGGTAAAGTTAAAGAATACAATAGAATCAAGGAATTCAGTTTCCAATGACCGTACTTTTCGGTGAGAAATGCGTACTTCTTTTGAAAGTTTGCCAATAACTTCAGGAGAAGTGCCAACTTCTTTCTAACGTATCACTAGATCTCACAACAAAGTTCACATAACTCACGGAGAAGTGCTAATAACTTTACAGACGATAAGAATAGTTCTAAAGGGGATGCCAATACCTTGTCAAACTATCAAGGCTTCTCAACGAGAGTTGCCAATAACTTCAAAAGTTATTGGCATAACTTCCCAAGCTTATCGTTGAGGTTGAGAAGAAGTCCAGATAACTTTAGAGGAAGTACAGACCTTGCGGAAGGATTTAAATTACTAAAACAAAAAAGTCTTGAATTGCTTCAAGACTTAATAAATGATTGAAAATAATAGAATTTAATCTTCAGGGTCAGTATAACCTACAAGCATTACAACGCATCCTTTTTTTACTTTTCCATCTTTGCTTGGTGGTACACTGTATTCAATAAAATAGTTTCCTGTTTTAGGCGGTTCAAACGACCAAAAATCACTATCAATTCCCTGACTGTTATCAAATACTTGATGACGATTATTTTTTATCTTATTACTCTTATCAAAAATATTCATGGTTAATTGTTCATCGAATCCTGAAGAACAAAATATAATTTTATATTTCTGACCAGCGAAAGCAGTAAATTGTACTTCAACTTCTTTTGTTTTATCGTCAAATGTAAATTCATTTAATGCAAAACTATCATATTTAAATGGTTTTTTTATATTTGCCTTACATCCAGCTGCTATTTGTTTTGCCTTACATGAAGGAGAAGCTTTTTGAGCAATTAT
>CAIRRW010000347.1 GCA_903881065.1 uncultured Bacteroidota bacterium | reverse complement strand
GCTCCTAATGCCAAAAAGGAACTAAACAAAGTAATTGAGATTATTAAACGTCAAAACCCTTCACAGATTCTTATTGAAGGCAACTCGGATAACACAGGTAAAGAGGATTTTAATAAAACACTATCCAAAAAACGTGCGCAGTCGGTAGCTGATTATTTTAAACAAAAATTTAAAGGGATAACCTTGAAAAACCCTATTCGGATTGAAGGGTATGGAAGCTCACTTCCTATTGCATCAAACGCCACTAAATCAGGGAAAGAAAAAAACAGACGCGTTAATATTATTCTGATTCCTTAAAACTTCCTTTAAAAGAAAAGAAACTCATATCGCCTGCTGTAATTGAACTATCAGCATGCAACAAACCATTTTCTTTTGTTTTCAAAGCTACAGTCATCACAATATCTTTGTTTACTTCCGGATTAAGTACAGCTGTAAACTTAATATTATCACCGGTAACCATTATCAGCTTTTTATTGAAAATCTGCTCAACAACTTCCTTTACCATTTGAGTAAGGCAAACTCCCGGAGCAATGGGATTTCCCGGAAAATGTCCTTCATATATTTTATGCTTAGGGTTCATCTCAATATCAACAATGTATTTTTCACCACTCTCAATATTTTTAATCTTAAAAAAATCGTTTAGTAACATCTTATTTTATATTGCAAATTACAGATTACAAATTGCAGATTGTTATAATTTGTAATCTGCAATTTGTAGTCTGTAATTCTACCTTTTAATTAATTTATAATTTTTAAACTCTCCAATATGCCATCCTGTCTTTTTATACACTACTTCAAGTATTCTTCTTCGCAGCGAAGGAATTGATCTTCTTGTAGGATCAAATGAAAACTTCCAGTTCAAGCGTTTCAGGCGTTGTTCCATCACTTTAGGATGTGCCCCTTCAAACTTTGCTACCGATTCGATATTTGAATAATCAAACTCATCTACCTTCGGAATATTCTCTTCCACCCATTTATCATCATGCCAAAGCTTATGAAATTCCAATTGTTTCTTCGCCATCGCTTCCGGCTGTTTCACCCATCCATAGTGATAAATACAGGCATCCACATACACTACATCCAGTTTCACATCTTTCCCTTTCCTGAAACTCATCGCATCTTTATACGAATAAAATCCACGATTATTCCGTATCACACGTATTTCTTTTTTATTCCAACGCCTCGAATCAGCAATATAATCATACGAACCAAAAAAGTTGAGATGATCGAATAATAAACCATCCACCTTTATATCATCCTTATATTTCAGCATGGCATTTTTAATATTCTCCAGATATTTTTCATGTATTACTTCATCCCCCTGAATATAAAAACACCAGTCCGAATCCTTCGAAACCTCTCTCAGTGCCTTGTTCGTTTCATCGGCAAGTACACGTCCTCCTTCGCGCAAACTATCATCCCAAACCGTTTCAATAATTCTAATCTTCGGCGAATTAATCGTTTTAATATAATCCAACGTATCATCATCCGATTTTCCTACAGCAATTATAAACTCATCACATACAGGCAGAATAGAAGTGATAGCTTCAATTACAGGGTAATCAAATTTCACTGCATTTTTTATAAACGAAAATCCCGATACCTTCATTTTTTATTGGTTCATTAGTTTAGTGGTTCATTGGTTTATTAGTTCAATGGTTTATTAGTTGTTTCGTGCACATATACTAATAAACAAATAAACTATTGAACCAATGAACATTTTATTTTCCCGTCCCTACAAAATGGTCTTCTTTATTTTTAAACATCACATTAAAGCTCGTCAAGCTGCCATATATACGAGTAATGTATTGCTGCAAGTCCACTTTATCTTCATCCGTAAGTTTAGGATGACTATTAATATTTTGTTCCAGCACACGTAGCCTGTCGCGTACCATCACTATCTTATGAAAGAAACTTTCCAACGGCATTTCATGAGGTTTCAGTTTTTCATCATGAGGTTTCAACAGCAACGTTCCGCCTGTCCATTTATCCGCAAAGTCAACATTTTCGATAGTTGCGCCTGTTTGAAGCAGAAAATAATTAAACACCTTTTCCAAATCTGCAATACTTACCTTGGGCGATTCGTCAGTAGATTCAACCATATCAAGCACTTCAAAATCTTTATTCGAAATCGAAAGCTCCATCTTCCCTCCTCTTGCAAAAAACACTTCGTAGCCTGCAAGGCTCACCGAACTTATAATTCCTTCACCATATTTGTCATGGTCTATTCGTGTTCCTGGTCCTAATTCTTTTTCCATCTTTTAAATAAATTCTAATATCTAAATTCTAATTCACCACAGATTTACACAGATTTGTAGATTTGCATTTATTTGTAATTCGTAACGTCAATTCTCTAATTCACTTTGTCTGTTTACCCGTAAAAAACGATTTAATAAACGACGGATAAAAATAATAACCACTCACTTTACTTTTAAAACTCCTCAACGACGTTTTCGGCGTAACCTCAATCCTTCTAATCTGAAAATTATCGGCACCAAATTCCTTCGGCCCAGTATTAGTCGATACCGCAAACTTATAACCGGCCTCCTTAGTAGCACGCTTCACCTTCTCACTTATTCCGCCAAAAGGATAAGCAAAACTAATCACCTTTTTATTCACCAGCCGTTCCACATCAGCCCTGCAATCCCCAATTTCCTTCACCAATTCAGCATCCGTACAGCGCGACAAATCCACATGCGTCTGCGTATGTCCGCCCATTTCAACCCCATAAACACACATTTCCCGCTTCTGCACATCAGTCATCATATCCACACGCGGCTCTCCTTCCTTGACACCCCACGCATTATAACCAATCTGCGTCACCAGATAAATCACCGCCCTAAAATTATATTTCTTCAGCAGCGGAAACAACAGCCGATAATTATCCTCATACCCATCATCAAAAGTAATAATCACTTTATTCCTTAAATCCATTGTCGGATTCCGCTCCACATCATAAAACGTAATCGCCTCATAACCGTTATTTTTCAGATATAACAGCTGCTTCTCAAAATCCTTTTCCCACACATAAATCTTATGCTTCCCCCTCACCGACTGCTCATTCACAATCCTATGATACAGCAACACGGGCAAACTATATTTATGATTCTCTTTCATTCCGCCATTTATACGTTCGGCAAAACTAACTAAAATAATCAGGTGGTTAAAATGCTGACTGAAATAATAATTTGGGCGCAGAGGTAAGTGTGGAGTTACTTATAAAGTTATAAGAGTTAAAAACTTTCTCTTGTTTTCAGAAATAACTGCAGATTTTGAAAAACGCTCAAATTGGAGGTTTGGTTTAGAAAGTGAGAAAAGAGTTTTTTGGGCAGGAAAGTGGATTGGCGGGCGTAAAAAGTGCTAATTATTATTTTTAGGGTATTTTTTACAAATAAAATAGCGTAAAAAACGACATCGCGAGCGCAAAAAACGATATCGCGTGTGTAAAAAACGACATCGCAAGTGTAAAAAATGACATCGAGTGGACATAATTTTGTCCTCGCCGACATCAATTTTCTTTTCTCTTACATTTCTACCTATATATATGTACATAATTTATTTTAAACACCGTTCGCCTATTCTGCCTGTGTTCCGCATCCGAACATTCAACTCCGTTACCACATCTATTCGTAAGTTGTGTTTCTCCAAAACCTTTCGCAGTTAACCTTTTCTTATCAATTCCCTTGGATATCATATACGAAACCACCGTATTAGCACGCAATTGCGAAAGCTCCATATTATAATCATCTCCTGCAATAGCATCAGTATGAGACTGTACTTCAATATTTATTTTCAAATTATTTTTCATAGCATCCACTGCTTTCAGAAGCACAGCCTCCGCTTCAGGCAATATATCGGCCGAACCCGATTCATAATAAATGTTTTCTATAATTATAATTTCCTTTTTATTCTTAGATAATTTAAGTGTCTTCAGCCAAGGATCCACTGCCGACACAGTTGCAAGCTGGTTTTTATCAGCAGGCAGAAAATGATATTCAAATACTCCACTTGAATTTTTCACCAGTTCGCGCAATATTTTTCCTTTACTGTCAGTAATAATTATCCTGTTGTACAAAATCTTTTTTGATTCCTCCTCATCCGTCTTTATAGTATAATCTTCACTTGGCAGCAATCTAGTAAATACGAATGCTCCTGTCTCATCAGTTTTTTTATTATCCACCAAATCACCTTTCCCGTTAAACAATCGAAGTGTAACGTCCTGTATAGCTTTCCGGCTTTCATCTGAACCATACAATCTTCCTTTCAAATCAATCAACACAGGATCCTCATCTATCGTCATCAACGATAACGTATTGATATCAGTCGGTAATATCTGAAATTTAAAACGTCCCTTACCATCTTGCATGGAGGATAAAACAGGCTTATTATTATTATCCATAATCATAAACTTATGCTTTTCGGCAAGTGGCGAATCCGAGACATCCATCTTCAAAAAATAATCCTTATCCAAAGGTAAATTTGTGAATCTGAAGTATCCATTCATATCCGTGCGGGTAAACATATATATCTGGTCATTCACATCCACCATATATATATTCTTGTCGTGATAAGGTAATCGACCATCATCATCAGTAACAATTCTACCTGCAAAAGCCACTCTCATTTTTGTTTCACTTATAATATGGCCCACTTTAATGGTCTTCGTTTGCACATTATGATATACATCCGAAACCGTTAATTCCACACTTCTCATATCGTCAGTTAGTTTCACATGGCACTTAAACATCGGATTTAATTCCTCCGGATTAAATGCAGCCAAAGCACCATTTATTTTTACATATTCAATCAGACTTTTATCTTTAATATGTCCGCTAATCACCACTTCATATTGATTTTCGAGCACATTAATATAATTATCTTTATCAACCACCGGAAATTCAACAGCAATTTCAGGCGGGTCAGACTCTCTGTTTACTTCATATAGTTTATTTTGTGCTTCATGCAATGACGCCAAATATTTATTAGAATGTTCGCCTTTACCAATAAAAATCGCTTTCTTAATATCACTTATTGCATCACTATATTTCTCCACCTCTATATTGCAAATCCCCCTATTATAGTACACTTCCCCATCCTGATTATTTAATTGAAGATACTTAGTGTAATCATTTATAGCATTCAAAAACTGTCTCGTTTTCTGATATACAGTTCCCCGCTGATAAACAATTCCTTTGTCGTTTGGATTATCAATTAACGCACGTGTCAAATCACCAATCGCCTCTGTATAGCTTGCTTTCGACAAATACGGAAAGCTTCTATTATAATATATCAAACCATTTTTAGGAGTTAAACTATCCTTCGTATCCAGATTCAATGCCATTGAATAATATTTAACCGCATCATCGTATTTTTTTGCATTATTTAATGCAATTGCATAATTTGTATAATAGGGTTTCAACTTATAAGCAGGAGTTTTCCCCTTTTCAAATTTCTCCTGAAAAGCTAATGCTGTATCATATTCTGCACAGGCAAAATTATAATCCTTCAAGCTGTCCTTTGCAATACCAATATTATAATGATAGATAAAATCATTTTTATGTTTAGCTAAATTTATAGCAAAAAAACAAACTCGAATTGCTTCATTATAATCTTTAATTTTAATCTCGCAATCAGCCATCTTTTGTAACGCTTCAAAATTACCATCATCTCTTGTAAGCATGTATTTTAAAACTTTTACAGCATCGTCATTCTTATTCAAATTCATATTAATATCAACAATTCTCATTGCTAATTCCATATCCTTTGGATGAATAACAAACGCTGTATCATAATCTGCGAGAGCATTATCAAATAATTTCTTCTGATCGTACAGCGCCGCACGAGCCATTAAATAATCATAATCATTTGGGGAAAGATTGATTGCCTTTGAATATAAGTCAATTGCATCATTGGTTTTGCCATCAGCAACTGCCTTTCTTCCTAGTTTATAATATTGCGATGCCGATTGAGAAAACCCAATATTAAAAATAAATAATAAGGGGAATAAAAATAAAAGTGAAAGTATATGTTTCTTCATTTTGTCAAGTTTAGGGTAAAAATACTTAAAATTATCAATACCAATTTAGCTTTTGAGTAAATCATGTAATTACCACTTACCATTGCTCCATACGCCTTTAATTTTCTGATATTAGGGATCCTTCAAATTGAATACTTCTCAAACCTAAAAGCCTTAACTGAATACAAATAAGAATAAAGTATTAAATTGACTTGCCCTTCATTAATTGTTACCTTTGATGAAATTAAGAACGTGAATTAGCAATTTATTTTCTTCGTTTATTATTAAATGAAAAAATAAACCTAAACTAATTATCATGTCTAAAAAGAAAATAGGATTTGTTTCACTTTACGAAACAGAAGTAAAAGACAGTTATGTAGGAACTGTGTTGATTACTGACCACTACGGAATACCTTTGGAATTTAAATGTACACATTCGGTAAAAGCAACTGCGATACAAAAAGCACTTTACGGTGAACGGCTGGAACCGTACATTGGCATTGAGCTATGCGCTATACCACTTTTAAAATCGATAACAAATACGCCGGATTTTATTTTTGTGAATGTTCCTTACCTGATTGCAATCCGTAAAAAGATTGATGTGCCTACAATTCTTATTAACAGGGAATCTAAAGAGGAAGTAACCGGAGAAATAATGGAAAATACTAAAGAAGGAAAAATACTGGTAGTGAATGAATATGGCACTTACGAGCCTGTAGAACTTGAATATCATCCTGATTATTTGAAAAAAGATACTACGAATTCACTTGAAGATATTAAAACAGTGTTCACTAATTTTGATTTGTATGAGCCGTTTGAAAGGATGAAAAAATCAGTGGAGATACTTGGAAAAAGTGATAGTAAATTCAAATAAAAATGAAGTCGGATAAACTTTCGTTTTTCCAAAAGACGAAATTAAATATTGCCAAATCTGTAGCGCCGGTTAAAGAAAAAAGTACGGTTACTTTTAATGAAATAGATTTTTTTTTAGAGTCTCCCTCCTATCGTTCGAGTAAAGATTTTTTACTTTCGAATGTTACATTAAGCCAGGATTATTGCTACTCGTCGGAAAATATTTCCATAACAAGTATTTCTGTTGTAGTTGACGCAGAACTTGAAGAGCCGAAAAGCAAATTAATAAAAGTTGGTTTTGATTCAATACTGATTCATGATTTGAGCAGTGTAAATGAGTTAACAGACCTGTATCCGGAGATTGAAAATTTCGTGATGAAATATAAAAAGCCAGCAATTAGAGGGAAAATATATTCGAGAGAAGCTCCAAAAGAGTTTGTGGCAAAGGTATATAAGCAACGAAACATAATAGAGAAAACCGAAACAGTGGAAATTGAAACTCAAGAAATAGAGGAGATTGAGGAAATAATAGAAGAGAAACCGATAATAGAACAGCAATACAAAGACAAAAATAAATTTGATGCGTTTGATGTTTTCGATTTAATATTCCCTGCATTACAGCCTCCAATGGGGAAAACTTTTGACAATCCGATTGTGTTTCCTCGCCCGTTACTAGCGTTTCAGCCGGAAGGAATTGAATTTTTGCTGGATAATCCTTCTGCATTATTGGGAGATGAAATGGGCTTGGGTAAAACGATTCAGGCGATTGTTGCATTGAAAGTTTTATTTGCTACAGGAAAAATAACTTCCTGTTGTATTGTGTGTCCGAAAGCATTACTTACCAATTGGTATAATGAATTGTGCCGCTGGGCTCCTGAATTAAAAGCATTAAAACTGGAAGGCGGGCCTGCAAATCGCTATCATCTTTGGCATACAGGGGCACATATATATATATGCGTTTATGAATCGTTGCAAAAAGATTTGGAAAGAACCATAGAAATAAAAGGGTTGAAAGTGGATTCATATGGTCATCATTTTATGTGTATAAATCCGGAATGTGACCAGGAGTTAGATATTCCATTCGAGCTGCATTATACTACAATGGAATGTCCGAAGTGTCATTATGAATTTTTCTATCCGCTAAAAGATGACAGGGCAAGAACGCATTTTGATGTGCTTATTTTTGATGAAATACAGAAGACTAAAAATCCAAAAACAAAAACAACAAAAGCATTAAGAACTTTGTACGCAAGATATAAATGGGCTTTGAGCGGTACTCCGATGGAAAACAAACTGAAAGATCTGGTTACAGTTTGTGAAACATTGGAAGAGGAAATGTTTAAGGATATGGATAAACGGAATGTTCAGGAAGTGATAAAAAGATACAGACCGAAATTTATCAGAAGAAAAAAAGATGATGTATTAAAAGATTTGGCACCTATACAACAAAAGTTTGAGTGGCTGGAACTGTCACCAAGTCAACGAAGGAAATATGACCACGCTGAAGCGACCGGAATACTTGATTTGGAAGGAAAAAATGATGTCACAGTTCATCATATATTTGCATTGATAACCAAACTAAAACAGCTTTGTAATTTAGACCCGGAGACACAGGAAAGTTCTAAACTTGAATATCTGAAAGAAAAGCTGGAAGAGCTTACTTCGCAAGGCGATAAGGCATTAATTTTTTCTCAGTTTCCGAAGAAAACTCTAGAACCATTGTTACCACATTTGAAAGAATTTCATCCGTTATATTATCACGGCCAACTTAATTTGAATCAACGGGAATCAATGGTACGGACATTTCAGGATGCTAATAATACAGAAAATAAAATAATGCTTATTTCGTTAAAGGCAGGAAATTCGGGCATTACATTGACACGAGCGAATTATGTTTTTCATTTTGATTTGTGGTGGAATCCTGCAGTATCCTCACAAGCAGCAGGAAGGGCGCATAGAATCGGTCAGGAGAAAACGGTTTTTGAAACTATGCTTTTGGCAGAAGATACTATAGAGCGAAGAATATTTGATATTCTGGAGACGAAGAAGAGTCTGTTTAATATTATTGTAGATGAATTGAGTGAAGAAGTAAATCTTGACAAACTGATGTCGGAGGATGAAATTTTTGGTTTGTTCGGTTTGAAGAAACGCAGAGCGCCTGCAATTGCTGCCGATGTTGAAATAAGAAAAGATTTTCATAATTTTGATGAAAACGAATTCGAGAAATTTATTTCGGATTTATTTACTCAGATGGGTTACCATTTGAATCATCATAAAAAAAGTTATGATGGCGGAGTTTATATGTATGCAAAAATAATTAAACCGACAGGAATAGCAGAAGTTATTATTCAATCAATGAGAGTGGATAATGCTAATGCGGTGGTAACAGAAAACAATGTGAAGAAATTACATGCTTTATTTTATGCCAATAAAAAGATTGCAAAAGCATATCTTGTTACCAATGGGAAATTTGATACGGAAGCAATTGAATTTGCAAAAAACAATTCGATTGAATTGATAGACGGCATACAATTAAACGAATTTATACAAAAACATTATTCAAAATAAAGAATGATTTTTACTGATCAGCTAAACAGAAAAATAGATTTACCACAAACTCCTAAAAGGATTATTTCTCTTGTTCCTTCACAAACTGAATTACTTTATGATTTAGGCCTGCGCGATGAAGTAATCGGAATTACCAAGTTCTGTGTTCACCCAAAAGAGTGGCATCAAACAAAAATAAGAATTGGCGGGACAAAGAATATCGACTTTGAAAAGATAAAACAACTTCAACCCGATTTAATTATTGGGAATAAAGAAGAAAATGACCAGCAAAAGATAGAGGAATTATACAAGCATTATAATGTTTGGATGAGTGATATCAATACTCTTAAAGATTCATTTGAAATGATGACGAGGTTGGGAGCGATGCTCGGGAAATACCATGAAAGCATTAATTTAAAAATTGAAATTGAGTTTAAGTTTAATAATTTTAATACTCCGAATAAATTTTCTTCTCCAAAAAAAATTGCTTATTTTATCTGGAAAAAGCCTTTCATGGTTGCAGGTAGAAATACTTTTATAAACGATATGTTAGCTCGTTGTGGTTTCAATAATGTGTTTGCATCCCCTGAATTTTCACGTTATCCTGAAGTAACAACAGAACAAATAAAGCAGGCGAATCCTGAACTAATTTTTCTTTCTTCAGAACCTTTTCCTTTTAAAGAAGACCATACCGAGGAATTACAGGCAATCTGCCCTGAGGCAAAAGTTATGATTGTGGATGGTGAAATATTTTCATGGTATGGTTCACGATTGTTGCAGGCTCCTGCCTATTTTACTAAACTTATTCAACCGTTAATGTGAATAAAATTATAAATGAACTCATTATCCCTATTAATTCTTTCTAATTTTGTGAGAATTATAAATCGACACTAATGAGTATTTCAAAACAATCAACTTACAGTTTTCTATTTGTGATGTTGTTTTTGTTTTCCTTCAAAATAATTCAGGCACAGAAAGTAGGATTAGTACTTAGTGGTGGTGCAGCAAGCGGCATTGCTCATATTGGAGTGATAAAAGCGCTGGAAGAAAATCATATTCCGATAGATTATATTACAGGTACTTCGATGGGCGCTTTTGTTGGTTCCCTTTATGCAATGGGCTATTCTCCAGCGCAAATGGAAGAGCTTGTAAAATCAGAGCGATTCCGAAATATGTCGGAAGGAAATATTGACCAAAAATATGCCTATTATTTCAAACGGGATGACGCTAATTCCTCCTGGATAACATTACGTCTATTTGATTCAACTATCTTTTCAGCAATTCCTACAAATGTTATTTCTCCAACCTCAATGGATTTTGGAATGATGGAACTTGCTGGAGCACCTGCCGCAGCTGCAGGTTATAAATTCGATAGCTTGTTTATTCCATTTCGCTGTGTAGCATCTGATATAGAAAAAAAGGAATCAATTGTATTTAAGGATGGAGATGTAGCATTGGCAGTGAGAGCTTCAATGTCTTATCCGTTTTATATTCGTCCAATATTGGTAGATGGGAAATTATTATTTGATGGTGGTTTGTACAATAATTTCCCTTCAAATATCATGTATCAAGATTTTTATCCAGACTATATGATTGGCTCAAATGTGAGTGCGAACAATCCTCCTCCAGATGAAGACAATATTTTATCACAGATAAAAAGTATGTTGCAAAGCAAATCGAATTTTGATTTACCTTGTGAAAATGGAATTATTATTCAGCCCAAAACAAATATAGGATTATTTAATTTCAGTAATGTTCAGCCTTTGATTGATAGCGGATATGCCTCAACAATGAGGCAAATTGATTTTATAAAAAGGAATGTAGAGCGAAGAACAAACCAAACTGATTTGACAGCTAAAAGAAATGCATTTAAGGTAAAACAACCAACTGTATTGTTTGATAATATTATTATTGAAGGATTAAATGACACCGAAGCTGATTATGCCCGTAAAATATTACGAAGCGGTAACAAGACAGTAGATCTGGAGGCGATAAAAGCAGGTTATTTCCGACTTTCGGCAGATAATAAAATAAAATACATTTATCCTACTACCAAGTATAATCTGAAAACAGGATTTTATGATTTGTATTTAAGAATGAAAAAAGAAAAACATTTGATTCTTGATTTTGGTGGAGTATTCTCGAGTCGCCCAATAAGTGAAGGATTCATTGGAATTAAATATAATGAACTTGGAAAGTTTGCCACTGAAATAATGGCTAACGGCTACTTTGGCAAGTTGTATAACTCGGCTCAAATAAAAGCCAGATTTGACTTTCCTTTTAAAACTCCAATATATATTGAACCGAATATTACCTGGAATAAGTTTGATTATTACAAAAGCAGCAGTGCTTTTTTGCAGGATGTGAGACCGGAATATCTATTGCAAAACGAAGAGTTCGGTAATTTGAACATAGGTTTTCCAACCGGTAAAAAAGGAAGAATAGTTGGCGGTGCCGGCGGAGGACTAATTACTGACAAGTACTACCAAACCAATGTATTTACATCAAGAGATACTGCCGACAGAAATGATTTTAGCTTTTATACTGCACAAGCATATTATGAAATAAATACATTAAATCGCAAACAATATGCGAATCAAGGGGAATTTTTGAATTTTAAAATAAGGTATGTAAGCGGAGTGGAGGCAAATGAACCAGGCTCTACTTCCTCCGACCCTATTGAAGATTACCATAATCATCACGAATATTATGTGGTGAAATTAACCGGTGAAAGATATTTTAATAGAAGAGGAACTTTAAAAATCGGTCTTTTTGGTGAAGGGCTTTATTCCACACAAACTCTTTTCAGGAATTATACTGCCACTATTTTATCTGCTCCTGCGTTTCAGCCTACATTGGATAGCAAAACTTTATTTCTGGAAAATTATCGTGCCAACGAATATTTTGCAGGAGGATTAAAATTTGTTGTCAATATTCGTAAAAATATTGAAGTGCGATTCGAGGGCTACATTTTTCAGCCCTATCAGGCGTATATCCGAACGGCTGACAATAAAACTGATTATACCCTTCCGTTTGCCTTGCAACATTATATCGGCTCGGGTTCTATTGTTTGGAATACTCCAATAGGACCGATGAGTTTAGGGGTAAATTATTACGATCAGGTAGTTAATCCTTTCAGTATTGACTTCCACTTCGGGTATATTTTATTTAATAAACGGGCTTTGGAATAGTTTATTGGTTAATCCGTTGATTAGTCTGTGTAAACAATAAAACCGAATTTCTTCCTAAAATTTTTTTATTGGTTCTCTTAATTTACTCGTTTAGTCAAATAAATGAATCACGTCTCTTTACAATTCAAGTGCTTGACGGGTCAGTGTACGCAGATCACATGTCAAAGTACGCAGATGACACGTCAAAGCACGCAGGTGACTCATCAAAGTACGCAATTAACAGTAATAATTGCGTTTCTTAACTTTTTATTTCCATGAGGGAATTAAAAAAGCCGCATAAACGTTCTAGGTTGAACGATAATAACTTTAAGGTCTTTTCGATTTTTCAGTAAAACGAATGCGACAGAAGCTGGTTTTCGTTTTTTGACTATTATTCGGTAGAATAAAACTTATTTAAATCATTGCTTATTTCTTTGCTTTCTCTTTATCCTGAGTTTTGAAATACTTTTTGAAGGGCCAAGAATGGCGTAAAGCAATCATATCTTGATTAAAATTGCCTGCTCCTTCTTTAACATTCAGTAAACTTTGATTTAAATTATGTACAAACATAGTATCCGTAAGTAAGGTTCCAACTGACCCTTTTCCATTTTTTAGATTATTGGAAATGCTTTTGAAATTGCCTGAGATAATTGCAACAGAATCACTTATTGAATGAATATTAACAATGGTTTGATTCAATGTATGCGAAAAGGAAGTATCCGTAAGTAAAGCACCAACAGAGCCTTTTCCTAATTTTATATCTTTAACTATTTTACTTAAATCTCCGGTAATTACGGCAGTATTATCACCTGTAACTTTAAAACGAACAACAGCATTTCTGACATTCTCTGCCAATACTGAATCTGTAAGTAAATGCCACAAAGAATTGTTATTATTAAACTTTTCAGAAACACCTTTTAGGTTGTCAGTAATCACCTTTAAATTATCGTTCGTTAACGTAAGTGTTCGCAGCGCATTATCCATCTGAATTGGATTAAGTGTATTAAACACACTTCCTTCTTCAACAGATTTCGATATTCCTTTACCCGGAGAAATATTTATTAGCTTGTTACCAAGTAATCCATCTGTTCCAATTGATGCAATTGCGTTTTGAAAGATGTACTTTGTGGACGATTTATCAATTGTAAAATCCACTTTAATGGTTGTATCAGACGAAGAATAAACCTTTCCGATAGTGCCTACATTTATTCCGTTGAAACGTACATTATTTCCTGCTACCAAGCCATTAACGTTGTTAAATTCGGCACTTACATTTATTGTCGAATGGAAAATATTTTTCTTACTTCCAATATAATACAAACCTACTATCAGAAGTGTGGTAGCAATTAATACAAATGCTCCAAGCTTTGCTTTGTTAATGGATTGTTTTTTCATGGTGATACTATTTTATTAATCAAAAAATTGTTTAACTCTTATGTCTGTCGATTTGCTTAATTCATCATATGTTCCGGTGGCATAACAAACGCCATCAATCAACACAACAATTCGGTTTGCAGTTATTTTCACACAATTCATATCATGTGAAATAATAATAGAAGATGTATTATATTTCTTCTGAATATCCAACATCAAATGACTAATTTCTTTACCTGTTATTGGGTCTAGTCCTGTAGTAGGCTCATCATACAAAATAATTTTAGGTTTAAGAATAAGTGTACGTGCCAATGCAATACGTTTACGCATGCCTCCCGAAAGTTCGGCAGGCGTCATATCTACTGTTTCGGCAAGTCCTACATTTGTTAAAGCTTCCATCACCATATCATTCACATTAGTCATTTCAGATTTAATCCAATGTCTTCTTAATGGAAACTCAAGATTCTCGCGCACAGTCATCGAATCATATAAGGCATTGCTTTGAAAAAGAAAGCCGACCTTTATTCTCATACTATCTAAATCGTCATGAGAAAGATCTGTTACCTCATCTCCAAAAACCTGAACACTGCCTGAATCTGGCAACATTAAACCAATTATGCATTTTATGAGTACTGATTTACCGGAGCCGGATTTGCCAAGTACAACGAGGTTTTCACCTTCTTTCAAATCAACATTAAAATTGCGGAGGACATAATTTTCACCAAAAGATTTTTTTAAATCTTTTATTTGTATTACTGATGGGCGTGTATTTGTTGGGTTTTCGTTCATGTGATATGTAGAATATCTGCAATTTGAGCAGCCATTAAATCAATAATAAAAACAACAAAAGTACATGCTACTACAGCTGAATTAGCAGCCCTGCCTACACCTTCGGTACCGTTTGTTGTATTGAATCCTTTAAAGCAACCAATGATTCCGATTGCGAATCCAAAGAAAAAAGATTTTATAATTGATGGCAGAACATCTCCGAAAGAAAGTTTTTCGAACACTTGATTTACGAACAGATGGAATGTAATCACCTGTTTCATATTAGTACCTAGAAAAGAGCCGTATAATGAGATAGTATCGCATACAATAATAAGTAGCGGAAGCATAAGCATAGCTGCAAAAACACGTGTTACAACAAGGTATTTAAATGGATTTGTACCTGATACTTCCATAGCATCAATCTGTTCGGTTACTTTCATTGAGCCAAGTTCAGCACCTATTCCGGAACCAATTTTTCCTGCACAAATCAAGGCTGTAATTACCGGCACTATTTCCCGCACCAAAGAAACGGAAACAACTGAAGGCAACCATGATTGAGCACCAAAAGCTTCAAGAGAAGGGTGAGATTGAATGGTAATTACCAAGCCCATAATGAAACCGGTAAGGCCAACAAGTGGCAATGTTTTGTTGCCTATGTAGAAACATTGACGGATTAATTCGGCAATCTCGTATCTTGGTCTGAATCCTTCGCGAAAGAATCTTACTGCAAAGCTATATAGTTCGCCTGTTTCAACTAATAGTCTATTCAGTGCAGAGGATTTCATTTATTTTTATACAAAGGTACGCAGGAATAAATGAGAAAGAATAAACTTAATCATTTAAAAACACAAGAACAATCATTGTAAGTGTTCGTTAAATTACTTACATTATTTTATTTGTTTAGATTGAAGAAATGTTAATACAAATTTGGTAAATTTCAGTAACGAGAAGTTACTACTTACTATTTGAGGATAAGTTATTTTCTGATTTAAAATTTTATTAAGAAACGGGCGCCTTACTTAGAGATTCTCCCTGACTATTTTGCTCTTCCAAAGTCCATCCATCAGTAACTGTAGTTTCTAGCCATATTTTACCTGATTTTCTAAAAACCTGAACCCCTAAACCATAGACATCTCCAAAGCGTTGCTCTAAATCCACAACAGTCATTTTTGGATTAATAGTGATATGACCTTTATTATGAATTGTTCTACATTCACCTAATGTTTTACTTGCATGTTTAATTATTTTCTTTGGCGATGAACCTCCTTGCTTATTTGGTTTTGTAAAGAATTCAATTTTCAAATAAGGGAATTCAGTATTAAATTCTTCCTGAATTGCGGATATTTTTCTATTATCGTTTATGGTTATTTTCATTTCTCTGGATTTTAGATTTCGGTTCTGTTCAACTTCTTTGTATTGTATTCATTATTCTTTCTATTCTGGCAATGCGAGTAAAGGGATGATCGTATGAAATGCCATACGTTTAGTATTACTTTCATGAAAAACACTGTCAAAAAAACCATGTTTCCTTGGAATAAAAACAAGCATATCTGCTTTTTTCTCTGAAACATATTTATTAATGCCTACTATCGTATCTTCACTCTCAATAAAATCAAAAGAATGATTTATTCCTTCCAATATATTCTCTAAACCAACTCCTGCTGCAGCTTTTTTGGCGGAAGGTAACTTATTTACAGTTTTTTCTACATTCACAACTAATAACTGAGCTTTAAAAAGAGTTACCATGTATTTGAGGAAGTCGAAAGTTGATTTATCAGGCACTTTCTGGTAATCAAACGCTAATACAATTTTTTTAATGTTCTTAAATTCAACCTTTTCATTTACTACTAAAATAGGACATTTAGTTCGTTTTATTAATTCAGTGGCGTTGCTTCCTATTAACTTTTCTCCCAAATAACCGGCTCCATTCATACCCATTATTATTAATTCAATATCTCGATCTTCTGTATATTGTTTAATAATTTCATCAACCGCAAAACCCATTTGACAGATACACTCCACTACCAAATCCTTTCCAAATTTTCTATTAACAGTTCGTTTTATTTTCTTCAAAGTTTGTAAACAATCTTTCTCTATTTCTTCCCATACAGGCAATATTACAGGGGCTTCGGAAGACACAACAGGCACATGATAGATATGCATCAACACCAATTTTGCTTTGGTACGCTTAGCTATTTCAGCAGCATAATCAACGGCATTAAGCGCTATTTCCGAGAAGTCAGTTGGCACAAGTATGGTTTTCATAATTAATTAAAATAAATTATTACTATTAAATATAAGGCCATCAAACGACCAATAATTCCAGACAGTTGGAACAGACAACAAGAATAAAACAGCAGCCAAAAGAGGAGATACAAAACGTATGTCCCACTTTAGTATAGTTATACCAAATGCAATGGAAACTAGAATTAAATCGACTTTAAAAAAAACATGAGAGCAATATTTATATTGGCAAATGGTAAGAAGAAAGCCTACTATTAATTCAACGTAGGATATGATCCGTGACCACAAAACAGTAACGAGTTTAGGAGTACTATTGTTTACAAAAGAGTATTTGTAAGCCACAACAAAATTGTCCATTTTAATACGGGAAGATAGCTCATAACTATTAAAAAAGAATAGTAAGCCAAGAAAAACCTGAGCTATAAATGCAGCAAATACCAAATGGTGCTGAAAAATAAATACCATTACCTTTTTTCCAATTATTTTATTGAAACAAAGGTAACTAGGTAATTATGTGAACAAAATGAGTGCGGTCAGAAAAGAATATGATTGTTATCAGTTACGACACACTTAATTCCTCATAGTTGCAAGTTTGCTGTAGTTAAGGATTGTGATTGTACCACCGGTAACTTCAATTAACTGATCTTCTTTAAAATCACTAAGCGTACGAATTACAGTTTCGGTAGCAGTACCAACTATATTGGCAAGATCTTCTCTGGATACATGCATACTAAACTTAGTGTCCCCTTCTTTTTTATACTTATCCGATAGCTTTACAAGTGCTTCAGCTACCCTTTTTCTAACGGAATTATATGCCAATTTAACAAGTTGTAATTCGGTTTCTCTCAGATTATTGGAAAGCATTTCGATAAACTTTTTAGACACCTCCGAATTTTTATAGATAAGTGAGAAAAAGTCTTCCTTAGGAATCATGTAAATTTGCGAGTCCTCAAGAGTAGTAGCAGTACTTGTATGTTTTTCATCCTGTAATAAAGAAAGGTAACCGAAGAAATCTCCTTCCTTGTGTAATTCAGTAATTAATTCTTTGCCGTATCCATTTGTCTTATAAATCTTAACTTTCCCTTTATTCACAAAATAAATACCTTTTGGATAACTTCCTTCCGTATAAATATCATCCTTCTTTTTATAAAGTCTTACATCCCTGTCTTCAGACAATTTTTTAAGAGAATCAACTCCTTTAGCCTGATTTATAAATTCATTTAATCCTTCTATATTCTTAGAAAATTCCTTTCTTAGTATATTATTCTTTTTGAGACGGCTTTCAATTGCATTTAATAATTCAACATCATCAAATGGCTTTGTTAAATAGTCATCTGCGCCCATTTCCATGCCTTTTCTGAAGTCACTACGCTCTGCTTTTGCTGTTAAAAAGATAAAGGGAATACTGGATGTTTCTTCGTTTTTAGAAAGCATGTGCAGCGCTCCATGTCCATCCAACACAGGCATCATAATATCACATATTATTAGATCCGGTTTATCTTTCTGAGCCATTTCCACACCTTCTTTACCGTTTTTAGCAGTGATTACATTGTAATTTGCCAGTTTCAGTATTTCAGCTGTGTTTTCACGCACATCTTTATTGTCTTCAATTAATAGTATTTTTTTCATAGGGTTTATTGTGGGATTATTATTGTAAATGTTGTTTCTTTATTTTCTATACTTTCAAAATCAAGCGATCCATTCATCAACTCAGCATATCTTGCAACTATGTTTAAACCTAAACCTGTGCCTTGAATGTGAGTGGCATTATGCCCACGGAAGAACCGTTCGAATAAGTGCTTTTGATCTTCTTTGGAAATTCCAATTCCATTATCTTTTACCGAGATTTTAATTGATGAATTTAATACCTGCGAGATGACTTCAATTACTCCTCCTTCAGGAGAAAATTTAATTGCATTTGATATTAAATTAAACAAAACGTTTTTCAATAGCTTCTTATCAATTAATACCACTTCATGTCCTGAAAAAGTTTGTACTAACTTTTGACCGTTAGTTGCCATCGATTGCATCTCCGAAATGACGTCTGAAATAAATTTCTTAAGGTTAATTTCCTCCGGGATATTTTCAATTTTCCCTTCTTCCAATTTAGAAACCGAAAGGAAATCATTTAAAATATCTGTTAGGTTATTTATTGAAGTTTTAATTTTCCCAACATGCTTTAACTGGCTTTCCTTATCATTTTGTTCTCCATATTTAGTAACTAAACTAAGAGATGACATCATTGTGGTAAGAGGTGTTCTGAATTCATGTGAAGCCATTGAAACAAATCGTGACTTCAATTCATTCAATTCTTTTTCTTTATTTAATGAATTATGCAAATCTATCTTGGTTTTTTCCAATTCCTGAATTGCTTCTTCTAAAATAAGTGTACGATTCTTTACTTGCTTCTCCAGTTCTGCAGAATAATTTTTAAGCTTTTCTTCAGCAAGTTTTCTAACAGTAATGTCAATTATAAAAGCAATTACATAATTTCCTGAAGAAGAAGAATACGGACTTAAACTTATTTCAACAGGAAATTCAGAGCCATCTTTTCTAAGAGCAAACAACTCCCTACTTTTTCCCATTGAACGAGGATCAGGAGCTTGATTATATTTTCCCCGCTGATCAATATGTTTATGAGTAAGTCGTTTGGGAATTAATAATTCAATCTTTTTGCCAATCAGCTCTCCTTTATCATACCCAAAAAGTCTTTCTGCACTCGGATTAACGCGGGTAATATCCCCACTCTCGTTTGCAACTATTATTCCTTCCGACGCAAATAAAAAAAGCGCATCTACACCCTCCTTACTATCCATTTTGTTTTTTACTATATAATCCATCGCAAATCTAAGAAATTTAATCTACAATGTTAGAAACTTTGTTTTTTAAAAAATATGACGAATGTCAGTTTTTGTTCTGACCGGCCTCAGAATGTATTATTTTTGCAATTACGACCTTTGGTCAATAAAAATAAACTATGAAACCCCAAAATTATAAAGTTGACAAGTCGACGCAGGTGGAATGTTACCATTGCGGCGAATCGTGCAAGGCAGAGACAATTCATTTTGATGAAAAGAGTTTTTGTTGCGAAGGATGTAAGTTAGTATACGACATTTTAAAGGAAAACAATCTTTGCACTTATTATAATTTAAATTCCAATCCGGGTATTTCTCCTGCAAAATTTCTTTATTCGGGCAAATACAGTTACCTGGATAACGAGGAAATAAAAAATAAACTTATCCAGTTTACCGACGGACACCAAACGCATATCACTTTATACATACCAAAAATACATTGCAGTTCGTGTATCTGGTTGTTGGAAAATTTGCATCGCTTGAATGAAGAAGTAATAAGTTCGACCGTTAATTTTCTGAAGAAAGAAGCGACAATTGTATTTAATAATGAAAAGGTAAAACTATCAGAAGTGGCGGAACTGCTTGGCCATATAGGTTATGAGCCACTGATAAACCTTAATGACTTGGAAAGCAAACCTGAAAAGGTTACCAATAAAACTCAGATAATTAAGATAGGGCTTGCCGGATTTTGTTTCGGTAATATAATGATGCTGAGTTTCCCAGAATACTTTTCATTGGGTAACTTTCATGAACAGCCCGGGTTGAAATACTTTTTCGGTTACCTCAATCTTATTCTTTCGTTACCAGTATTCTTCTACAGTGCGTCAGGATTTTTTGTTTCTGCATGGAAAAGTATTCAATATAAATACCTGAATATTGATGCGCCCATTGCACTTGCATTGATTGTTACTTTTCTGCGAAGTGCATACGAAATTCTTACTCATACCGGTGCAGGGTATATGGATTCGCTTTGCGGAATTACTTTTTTTATGCTTGCCGGAAGATTTTTTCAGAATAGAACATACGAAACTCTTTCGTTTGAACGCGACTATAAATCATACTTCCCGGTGGGTGTTACCGTAAAAAAAGATAATGGAACAGAAGAGAATTTGCCGGTATCGCAATTGAAGAAAGGTAATCGGATTATCATTCGGAATAACGAATTAATTCCTTCGGATTCTGTTTTACTTAGTGAGCAAACACATATCGATTACAGCTTTATTACAGGCGAATCGGAGCCGGTGAGTAAGAAAAAGGGCGACTTGATATATGCCGGTGGTAAACAATTGGATGGCGCTGTGGAGCTCGAGATTATTAATCCTACTTCACAAAGTTACCTTACTCAACTTTGGAATAAGGAAAGCAAAGCCCAACAAACAGAGTCGAATCAGACATACATCGACAGGATAAATAAATATTTTACCATTATTGTTTTGATAATTGCTTTTGCTGCAGCAGGATATTGGATGCTGATGGATAGCAGCAAAGCGCTGAATGCTTTTACTGCTGTGCTTATTGTGGCTTGTCCCTGCGGACTGCTTTTAACCAATACATTTGCAACCGGTAATATTCTACGCATATTGGGCAGCAATAAATTCTATCTTAAAAACGCTGCTGTTATTGACAAGTTAGCGAAAACAGATACCGTAATTTTTGATAAAACAGGAACAATTACACATGGTTCGGCAGTTGATTTTGTTGGCCCTAAATTAAAAGAATACGATTTACAATTGGTTACTTCGCTTGCTGCACAATCCTCTCATCCATTGAGCAGAAAAATTCATACTCAATTTGAAACAGGAAAAATATTACCTGTTAAAGATTTTGTTGAGATAGCTGGCAAAGGAACGAAAGGATATGTGGATGGAAAATATGTGATACTCGGTTCGGAGTTTTTTGTAACCGGCGCTGTATCATCTGCTGCCAACACCTCAGCAAAAGTATTTCTGATGATTGATGGAGAAATAATCGGATATTTCAGTTTTGCAAATGCGTATCGTACAGGATTGAATAACTTGGTAACAAAGCTTTCGGCAACTTTTAACCTGAAACTTTTATCAGGTGATAATGATTCGGAACGTGGCACGTTGGAAACTATTTTTGGAAAGAAAGCGGATTTATTTTTCAATCAGAAACCGGAAGAAAAGATGAATTACGTGCAAGGTTTGCAGCAAGGCGGACATAAAGTAATAATGATTGGTGACGGGCTGAATGATGCAGGAGCATTGCGTCAGGCGGATGTTGGCATTGCTGTTTCGGATGATACCAATAACTTTTCGCCGGCTTGCGATGCTATACTTGATGGCGCATCATTTGCCAAAATGCCTGCATTTATTGGCCTTGCGAAGGCAAGCAAAAAAGTAATCATCACTACATTTGTTATATCTCTTATTTATAATTTCATTGGATTATCGTTTTCAGTACAAGGTATTTTATCACCTGTGGTAGCAGCTATTTTGATGCCGATAAGTTCGGTTTCCATTGTATTGCTTGCAACAGTATCTACTACGCTTATTGCAAAAAGCAAACGTTTGTAAAACAGGTTCATTGGTTTACAGGTTCATTGGTTTACTAGTCTGTGTAAATAGGAAAGTCCCGTTCATTATCTGAACGGGACTTTTCTTGTGCAATAAACTAAGCAAATTCCTTACAAAAATTCCACAGAAAATCCTCCTTTATTAATGGTATCAGGATTATAAACCATAAGAAAATGCAGGAGAGTGATGTCTCCCAAATCGCTTACATATACTGTTTTGTTGGTATCGGGAGCTAGTTCTACAAAAGTTGCACCTATTGCACCTGTTTTTTTATCCGACAGATAAAAGCGCAAAACCGTAACGCCTGAATTAGTTAAAATCATTTGTGCTTCAGCATCCACAGTACGTTCAACAATAAATTTGTTTGCTGTTTTCTTTACAGTATTCGCAAAATAAAGTTGTTTTCCTTTTCTTATTGCTTCCAAATCGAAGTAGGCAGTAGCTTGTGTTGGGTTGGTTTGATATTGAGTAATCATAGCTCCTAAATTACCATATTGTGCCTGAGACATAGCAATTCGTGCTGTTTCAAGGGATTTAGCTGCAATGTCGACTGCATTAAAAGCTGCTTTTTGAGTCGTATCTGATTCAGTCAGCGCCTTTACTGTTTCATCAATATTATTTTTTACAGTAGCCAGAGCCACATCTGTGCCTATCGACAGGCTTAAAGCAGAAGCTGCAGCAATGCGTTCCAATTGCGTACCATTCTGAAATGGGTAATGTCCATTTGGAAGCAGGGCTTTATATTGAGAACTCCCTTTCGGATAAACTACTGCAATGCTGGCATCCCAAGCATTAATTTTTACATTTCCCAAATTATCTACCAACAACACAAATGCATCAGTACTGCCTACCTGAAGCCCTTGTGAAGATTTATGAGTATTGTTCGCATTAATATAAGTAACATGTATAGTATGAAATTTATCGTACAGCGCGCCTATAAACAGGTCGGCTTTACCATTAAATAAAGCACCATCATGAAAATTACTGATGCGAATACCTACAATATTACTACTTTGTGTGGCAGTTAAAATTGGGTTAATTAAATAAATCCATGTTCTATCCATTGTTTTGTTTTTTAAAATTGTTTGATTTATACTTTATTTTTGTTTGTTTTTCGGTTAATTATTCTTCCATTTCATTTTTTCGGCTTAAAAACGCAATTATTAACTTTTGCTTCTTCAATAATTAAGAAGTGAGCAAAATCAACTGCAGGAGTGCAGTTGTTTTTTAATAACTAGGCTCCGGCAACTACTTTTGTATAGTTATTAAAAAATAATCAGACTCCGGTAACTACATTTGCTCGGTAATCAAACTGCAATTTTGCTCTTGAATTTGCTTTTGCCT
>CAIRRW010000346.1 GCA_903881065.1 uncultured Bacteroidota bacterium | reverse complement strand
TAAATTACTATTGTATTTATCACTTATCACACTTAATGAACAGCTATTAACAAGTTATCATTTTATAACACACTGAAAAATAGTATTAATCAAACATTATAAACATTGTGTTAGTAAAGTTATCATTCTGTAATGTCCCTTGTTAGCAGCGTAAAATATTGTTACTAACCTGTTAATAGTTTCTGTTAGAAAAGCAAAAGTTTTTCTTTGTAAAATCAATTATTATTACACACAACTTTACAATTGAACAATGCAAGAGAAAAGTTTAAAAGATTAATAACAATTTTTGTTTTTATGAACAAAAATTATGTTGATAAGATAAAAATGAAGAGGCTTATTTTCAGCACTTTATTTTTTTACTTTTTAAAGACGTTAATAACCGTAAAAAACTGTTAATAACCATAAAGTAAAATTAGGTTTGGAATAATTACAGTTTAATTAACTGTTTTTAGGCTGAGCTTTATCGTTTGTAATTACATTAAAATCAAGTATAACTGTGCTTCCATTGTCTTCGAAAGAAACATTATCAGCAAGGTTACGCATTAAGAATACGCCGCGTCCATTTTGCTTTTCAATGTTTTCTGGATTGGTGGGATCGGGAAGGTTATTAAAATTGAAACCGGGGCCTTCATCTTTTACTATAAAAGAAACATGATCTGAAAAAGATTTAAAAAAGATATCAATGTTTTTATTTGGATTTGCTGCATTGCCATGATAAATGGCATTATTTACGGCTTCAGTTAAGGCTATTAATATGTTTCCATAGTAATCTTCACTGATGTTATATAAATCACAAACATCTTCAACCATACGTTCTACCAAAATAATATTCTCTACTCTTGAAGGGATGCGTAATTTTTGTTTTTCTGAAAGTACCATGTTTTTATTAGTTTTCTATATTATTAAAATATAAACTTACTTTTTCTTTATAAAACGGATTTAAAGACGGCGGAACCGTTTTTAATAACTCCGTTTCTTTTTGTTTTGTTCTATTATACTCCAAAAATTGATTTTGGTTGCGTTTATTATCGCTTTTTGCTTCATTTGATTGTCGTTTTTCGTCCAATTCACGTTCTTTGTCGGCCTTTTCGCTTTCCAATAGACGAGTTAATATTTCTTCCTGACGTTTTATAGTCTCCTGACTGATCACTTTATTAACTAAATCCGTTTCTGTCTCCTCCATTTTATCAGCTAGCTTACTCATTCCTCCTGCACCTTTGCCATCTTTGTTTATCTGGTCTCCCATTTTCTGTATCTCCTGACGGATTGCAGCTTGCTGTGCTGCCAACTTAGCAAGTTCCTGACTCATGCCTGAACCTCCGGGAGATCCTTTTCCTGGTTTTTCTCCAGGTTTCTGTCCAGGTTTATTGCCATCTTTCTGCATTCCTTCTTTCAGCTTTTTAATCTGCTCGTTCAATTGTTCCTGCATTTTACGTAAACTAGATGCTGAAGGTTTGCTTCCTTTACCGCCCGGCTTTTTACAGCTTCCGCTTCCTGGAGGGCCATTAGGTTTTTTAGCTTCTGCCTGCATCTGACTTAATGATTCATTAAGCATTAAAGCAAGGTTGTTAATTGACGTCATAGCGAATTGCTGACGACTTTTCCCTTCTTCTTTATGGTTTCTTCCATCCATTGAGGGAGCAGCAGCCAACTCAATTTCACTAACCGCTTTCTCCATATTCATATTGATAGCTGAAATTTCTTTATTTACTGTTTCCTTAATTTTAGGATTCCGTTTACTGAGCGCCAGCAAACTATCTTCAATCATTTTGGAGTCGTCCTGTAACTTCTTTTGTTGTTTATCAATCTTGGCTATCTGTGGGTCAAATTGTTTTGTTTTTGCAAAATCTCCCATTAAATCTTCCTGACTAAAAGAAACATGTATTAAGTTTTCCAATATCTGACGAAGTTTATCAATATCTTCACCTTCCTGTTCCTGTTCTTCTTTAGCTTTTGCCTTCGCCATAGCTTCAGCCATTTTCTCCATCTTATCGGCAGCACTCTTTTGCGATTTTGAAGCTCCTTTCTTTTGTCCGCTCTTCAGTTGTTCGCTGCCGCTTTCCATATCTTTCTTAATATCTTCCTGCTTTTCTTCTGAATTTTCCAGCTTTTTAGGTTGTTCCAATTCACTATTCTTTTTCTCCAATTCCTTCATATCTTTCTTCAAATCTTCAAACTGCTTGTTCAGCTCATCCTGCTTCTCTTTTTGTTCTTTGGCGTCCGATTTTTTATCGTCTGTTTTCTTTGCTTCTTCATTTTCCTTTTTCGCCAAATCGTTTAGTTTATCAATGTTTTGCTGAAGTTTTTGTTCTACTTCCATTTGTTTGAATATCTCCAGATTACGATCCAACTCCTTCATAATATCTTTGTTATCCAGCTTCATTTTCTCCAACGCATCCTGCACCTTATCTTTATCCAGTTTCTCCATCAACTTTTGCAATTCATCATATTTCTCCTTCAACTCAGGAGTCATTACTTTATCAAACAATTCTTCCAGCTGCTTTTGTTTTTCCAGAATGTTTTCGTCCTGTTGTTTGTATTCGTTTTGTTTCTGATTGTTTTCCTGATTCTCGTTTTTAATGTTCTCCACCTTTTTCTGCAAATCTTTTTGTTTGTCAAGTAAATCCTGAAGCTTCTTTTTCTCTTCCCAATTCAATTCTTTTTTCTCTGCCACTTTACGCTGTAAATCCGCCAATTCCTTTTGAACATCTTTTGCCTGTTTGATACTTTCAATTAAATCATCCTTTATTTTAGTATTGTTTTTGTCGGTGTTTTCAGCAAGTTCCTTTAGTGTAGGAGCTTTAAAAATCATCTTTTGAGAGCGGGTAGATTTGCTGCCTGTTACCCCATCATTATCCCATATCTCGAAATAATATTCTATCTGGTCGCCAGCATTAACACCTAATTCATTCATATCCCAAAAGTGATAAAACTGGTCTTGGGTGGCTGCTTTATTAATAGCAATTGCTGTAGAGTGCATCTCCGCTTTCTTATTTTTATCACTTACAGAAGCTGCGGTATCATTATTAGTGATGTATCGATAATTAAAAGTAAGGCGGTTAAAACCATAGTCATCTTTCACTTCTCCTCTGAAAGAAATCCGTTTGGTGGAGTTGGAATCTTTCTTTTCCTCCACCACTATTTGTGGATACGCATCTGGAATTACATTGATATTATAGCTAACCGAATCCTTGCTTTTCAGGTATTGATTGGCGGTGGTAACCGAATAGGTTTTATCGCGGAAGAAACGACTGGAATAGTTAAAGGTGTTTTCGGAACTAGGAGTAAGAGCAAACGAAGTATCATTAAAATTCAAACGGATATTCTTTGTGTTTTGTGTATTGAAATTCCAGCTCATCTTGGTTCCGGCAGGTATTATAAGGTCGCCGGTATTCTTTACCACCTCGTCTTTTTTGTTGAGGTACGCAGGATAAGCTAATGCAATATCAAAGTTCAACAGAATAGGATTGGGAAGCGCCACCAACTCGAAAGGCTTGGATTTAAATCCATCAGCAGCTAATTGAAAGTTAATGTTCTTCTGAACATTTTTAAACACATAATTGAAATTAACAATGTTTTCCTTGTCGAGTTTAAACTCATTACCATCAATCTCAACAAATACATTGTCGGGCACTTCGTTGCCTGTAAGCTTTACTTTGAGTTGAAAATCCTGCTGTGCCACCGTTTTTAATTCGGGATTGGTAATCACAAATTGAAAAGGCGCTTGTTTCTCGAAGTATTCGCTGTGTTTCACCAGTCGTTTGGTGCCATCAGTAATAATACTTGGCGCAGCAAACAAAATGATTGTAATAAGCAAAACAGGCACCAGAGCATACTTCAGGTACTTTGTATTTTCTTTGAAATCAACAGCCGACGTAAACGGAATAGGTTTTAATTCCTTTGTTTTTTGGTTGATACTTGCCTCTATTAAAGAGATTTCGGATTGCGAATTGTTGATTTCGGATTGTGTTTGCAATTGAAGCACGTTTAATAGCTTATCCTGAACGTTGGAAAAGTGCTTGCCTATAATAGTTGCGGCATCAGTATAGGAAATAACTTTCCCCATTTTATATAAGTGGGAAGCAGGAATGGCAATGTATTTAACAAAGATAAAACCCGTGGCAGCAACAAAAGAATAGAATAAAACAGTACGAACAGCTATATTAAAATGAGCAAAATATTCGAGCACGGTAACGGAAACAAAAAACAGAAGTATCAAACCAATACTATAAATCAAGCCACGCAACAGCTGATTTTTATAGTATTTCCGGATAAATTCATCCAGCTTTTCTATTAATGTTTGATAATTTGAGTTTGTCATTTATTGTGTTGGCAAAAATATACTATTCCTTTGGTTAAAGGACATCAAAGGTACGTATTCTTATTTGGTTATTAAAAAAAGGATTTGTTTTTGAACCATACGGCATTATTAAAAACATAACCACATAGACACATAGAAAAAAGGTAAACAATAGTGAAATAAATTTCTGCACATAGCTGCTTATGCGAAAAGCGAAACTTCTATATAAATGTAATTTCTTTTAAAATTAGAAACTATGTGTCTATGTGGTGCATTCCTTATCTAAAACGATCCTTTATTTGCTATTAGAAAAAGTCCAAATTGCATAAAATGTGTTGCCATAAGGAAATTAACTATAAATTTGCCGACATTAACAAAATAAAACTTATTAGAATATGAATTTCCCGGAAAATTTAAAGTACACGAAAGATCACGAATGGATTCGTGTAGAAGGCAATATTGCTTATGTAGGAATTACTGATTTTGCACAAGGTGAGTTGGGCGACATAGTATATGTTGACATTTCTACATTGGGCGAAGAAATAGAACACGAACAGATTTTTGGAACAGTAGAAGCTGTGAAAACGGTTTCGGATTTATTTATGCCTGTTTCCGGTGTTATTAAAGAAATAAACAAAGGGTTGGATGCTACACCTGATGCTGTAAATAAAGACCCTTATGGTGCAGGTTGGATGATAAAAGTAGAAATGAAAGATGCAAGTCAGGCAAATGGCTTGCTATCGGCTGCTGATTATAAAGCATTGATAGGACACTAGTGATTTTGGTTCAGTAGTTTATTAGGTTACCGGTTCATTGGGCTGTGTAAATAGTAAAGTCCCGTTCAGATAATGAACGGGACTTTTCTTTTGCAATAAACTTTATGGTTCTAAAAGGTTTTTTATGGGGAAACATTTGTTACCACATAGACACATAGTTTATATTTTTATATAGTTTATCATTCATAGAAGCTTCGCTTTTCGCATAGATGGACTATGTGTAGAAATTAATTTCTTTATTGTTTTACTTTCTTACTATGTGTCTATGTGGTTATGTTATTCTATTCTACAGGAAATATTGTAGACCCAACTTTATAAATTACTTATAGAAACTCGAGTGTAAATTCTCCTTTGTTTATCGTATCAATATTAAGTACAATAAAAAATGCAGTAAGGTAACGTTGTCAAATTGATTGACTAAAAAATGCCATTGTTCCATTTTATTAATCTTTTTTAGATTTTTAATCCCAAAACTCAATTAATTGCTTTTGCCTGCTTAATTTTTAAGAAGTGAGCAAAAACAACTGCAGGAGTGCAGTTGTTTTTTAATAACTAGGCTCCGGCAACTACTTTTGTATAGTTATTAAAAAATAATCAGACTCCGGTAACTACATTTGCTCGGTAATCAAACTGCAATTTTGCTCTTGAATTTGCTTTTGCCT
>CAIRRW010000345.1 GCA_903881065.1 uncultured Bacteroidota bacterium | reverse complement strand
TTATTATTTTCTGCTCTGATTTAGATATTAAACAGTAACCATTCGAAAAAGATTTCAAATAGAGACTGGCTCATATATTCCTTTAAGTCTGAAACACAGTAATAATCTTTCGCAACATGTTTTCAAGCGTTAGCAATACAGTTCCAATCATTCGCAACATGTTTCCAATCGTTTGCATCATGATTCCAATCATTCGCATCATGTTTCCAACCGTTCGCATCATGTTTCCAATCGTTTGCAACATGGTTTCAGGCGTTAGCAATACAGTAACAATCATTCGCAACATGTTTCCAAGCGTTGGAAACACAGTAACAATCAATTAAAACTTCGATAAGTTAAAGTAATACAATAGCAGAAGAAGTTCTCTAACTTGAATCAATTAGCTAAATTCCTACTGAATCACTACTTTCTTCGAAATGATAGTATCGCCGTTAAATGCTTTCAGCAGGTAAATCCCTTTACTTAAAAGATAGGTAGGAATGATTATTGAATTATTATTGCCGGTAGTATTTTGCTGTGAGGTGTATATTATTCTTCCCGTCATATCATATAATTCAAAAGTTAGTTCGCAATTTATACTGCAATTAACTGTTACTTCCAAGCCACTTTCAGGGGAAGCAGAATACGTGTTTATTATTTGTAAATTAGTATTACCTGCAATATTCACGGTTGCTAAATTGCTGTATTTAAAATTCCCATTATAATCAGTTTGTTTCAAACGGTAATAAGATACACCTGATAATGGAGATGCATCTTTAGCTGAATAATAAAGCGTTTGGGTGCTATTACCTGCTCCTTTTGTTTTATTAATTTCAATATAATGGACTGCATCTGCACTTCGTTCCACAGTAAAATAATCATTGTTTGTTTCGCTTGCTGTAGACCAATTTAAGTCAACAGTGTTGCTTCCATTATATTTAGCAGTAAAGTTTAACAATTCAATAGGCAATGGATTATTTGATGAGGTGGAAGCTAATGTAAAAGGACTGAATGAGGAAATAACTCCATTGGAAATAATTGTGCCGGCTGAAACAGTGCCGGTTGTACCTCCATTTCCCTGATCTTTCCACATCGATCCATTCCAATGAGCAATAGTCAATTCAGGTAATGCATTCACTCCACAACTATAACTATCCCAACTTAATTTTACGTCTGCACTCACACTACTTCCTGTCCGATTAAAAGTCCAATATTCGCATTGGCTGATATGGTTAATTGTTGGGTCAGCCAAACTACTATCATAAGGTATTCCAGGGTCAGCGTGAAGGTATTCGGCAGTAAATGTTTCAGAACCCGAAAGAGCAACATCAGCTATAGGTCGGAATTCTGCATCTTTTCCAACAGGAAAAACAAAAGCAGTTGAACCTGTTTTAGCTACCGGACCTGAAACAAAACTACTATTACTTGCTCCTGTAACAACTGAACCGGAATTCATTGTCAATAGATTAGTTGCAGAGGAATAGATATTGCCAGTTGTCATGGTTAATGTTCCTGAAACAGATTCAGGAGTTTGTAAAGTTACTCCACCAGATGTATTACTAATAGAAAGATTATTAAATGTGGTGGCGTTACCTGTCATAAATTGTGGAGTATTTCCATTAAAAGTGGTGGTTCCTTGAAAAGAATAAGTGCCAGAGTTATTCAAATTACCAGTTAAAGCAACATTCAAATTAGCCGCGTTAAATGTGGTACCACTACTTATTGTGATATTTCCAACTACTTCAAGATTATCTACATTCAAATATATAGTAATATTGGATCCTGAAGAATTATCAATGATAATTGATGGCAGTTGGGAATAGCTATCAAGGTAAAAATAATGAGTATTTGTTGATGAAGCATCTCCAAATTGTATAGTACCACCAGTGATAACACTTGTAGAATAATTGTAGATTGACCAAGGATTGGCAGCAGGTTGATTCCTAATAATTATTGACCCTCCGGACATAATGAAATTATCCGAATTTAGTTCTAAGTCAAGTGCACCCCACCCCACAGGATTACTAGTTGACATAACTGTTAATAAATTCACCACCCCTCCACTTTGGATGTAATTCACTGAAGCTTGATAATTTGATGCGTTATCTTCAGCTTGTATTCGACTTGCTACATTTACAATTCCTCCTTCAACAATAAAATGCGAACCAGCCAATAAGTAGATGCAATTACCATCGGAGGTACCAAAATTATAAGTTCCTGAAGTAATTCTCAAATAACCATTATTATTGTAATAATAATTCTTTCCTGTAATAGTTACATTGGGGTTATTCAACCAGATACCTGCATTGGCAGGTATTGTAGGAGTTGTTCCGAAAAGAGAATTTGAGAAAGTATAACTACCTGAAAACTTTATAGTACCATTTAAAAGAGTGGTGGCAGGGATATTATTAGTAAGAAGATATGGTGCAGAACAACTAAAATTAGTAGAACTTATATCCAATACATTTAGATAATTGGTACCCATATTTAATCCAATACTGTAAAAATTGGTGGTGCCGCCTGTACCGGATATGAATTGATTCCCATTTTTATTAAACACTGCATTTACGCCATAAGTAGTGCCATCATACAATTGCAATGTACCATTATTAACTAGGTTACCATTTATAGATAATGTTACAAAGTCCGAAGAATTTGCCTGTAGTGTCCCGCCACTGTTTATTGTAATTGATGAAGCGGAAGAGTTGGCATCAACAGTTATGGCATGCCCACTTTGAATAGTAATTAATGTAGAAAAATTGGTAGGAGGCTGGCAAGCAGTTGTCCACCCAGTACTTCCATTTGAAGAAACCTCCCAAGAAGCTGAATTACTCCAGTTACCTGTAGTAAAAGAACGGTAATAATAGGTATTGCTTGAACAACAGTTTATGGAAAAGTTATCGATTCCAAAACCTTTACTGTTAGAACTAGCCCCTGATGTAAATTGCCACCTCAAATAAAAACTATTACCGGTAGCAATAGAGAAACCTGAAAGAGAAAATGATTTTGCGATGGTGGTGGGTGGATTTACGATGGCATTTGATGCATCTGAAGTATAAGCCTGGTCTCCGGCGGTGGCAGCTGTCCAAGTAACGCCATCTGTACTAGTGAAGAAATTAATATTAAAGGTACTCGTTCCTGACCAGTATTTCTCAATATCATATCCAATTTTTAGATTTGTAATTGTACTTCCTGTTGTATTATTCAACTGAACCATTAAGCTTTGGGTACCTAAATAGGAAGATGTTAAAAAGAAGCCAACGGCTCTATCTGTTGAAGAGCCCGTAACTCCATTTGCATAATTATAAATGCCGCCAGTTGGAGTTCCCGTTAATACACCTATCCCTGTAGTTCCGGCAGCTATAGTTGTAGATGCAACTCCTGTCCCATATGCTGTCCCATTTGCAGAGCTGCTTACTTTCCAACCGCTTGGGAGTGTTGCTGTGGCCGATGTGCCTATTCCATCAAAGTTTTCAGTGTA
>CAIRRW010000344.1 GCA_903881065.1 uncultured Bacteroidota bacterium | reverse complement strand
GCAATCTAATTTAACCAACGACAGGAATTCGACTATTTACAGGCTATTCATTTTTTTTGTTGGCAACTTGTTCGATACTCTTTGAATGAGTTGACAAACAGTTCTCAGGATATTCGATACTCCTTGCATTAGTTGCCAAACAGTTCGCAGGAGTATCGATACTTTGTCCAGAAGATAGGCAACAAACTCCAACTTGTTCGATACACGGCGGATGTACGAACAAAAAAGAACAATATCCAAATAGAGCAATTGAATATTAGGAACGTTTTTTTGTAATAGTATTCTGAGGTTTTAAAATGGAAAAATAAAAAATGGGGAACAAAAAGTTGTAATTAAAATTAGTTGCCATGCCTTAATTAGCTTTTGGCAATTTAATGATTGCCAGAAATTGGATGAAATATGATTTTGAATAAATAACATTTACAATACTTCAAGTGCCTGATTTAAATCAGTATTTAATTAAAGAAGAAATGTATAGTTTAGCTGTTTTAAAGCAGGTTGATTTAAGTATTATTTCCATAATAAAAATTACCACCTTTACTAATAAATTATAATTAACTCAAAATCTAATGAAATATACAATGAAAAGAATAACGATATTATTACTTGCACTTATAGTTTTTAATAATAAAGTAAATGCCCAATGGACTGCCGTGAATACGGGTTTGCCATATCTGGGCACAAATGAATTCGAATGTTTTGCGGTTATAGGAACCGATCTGTTTGTAGGAACGGGGAGTGGGGTGTATGTTTCTTCCAACAATGGCACTAGTTGGTCGGCTGTAAATTCAGGTTTGACAAATACTGATATAGAAACGCTAGCATCAATTGGCTCAAATCTTTTTGCTGGAACAGGAAACGGAATATTCAAATCTGTTGATAATGGTACTAGCTGGACATCAATAAGTACCGGATTAAACACTTCAAATGGCACCTCGGTTTATTCATTATTTGCAAGCGGGAATAACCTTTTTGCCGGAACTGAAGCAGGAGTTTTTATATCAGGTCCGCCATATACAAGCTGGACATCTGTAAACACAGGTTTACAATTAGTAGACTTTTATTCCTTTACCCAAATTGGAACCTATATATTTTCGGGAGGTTTGGGAGTGTATCGCACATCTAATAATGGTACAAACTGGACGGAGATGACTTCGGGATTACCATCAATGTTCAATTCCGATTTTGAATCCTTTGCAGTGTTAGGCTCAAATGTGTTTGCAGGTGATTTAAGCCTAGGTGTTTTTAAGTCCACTGATAACGGCTCAACCTGGTCTGCAGTAAATTCAGGATTAACAGACTTGAATACTCAAGCCCTTGCAGCAAATGGAACAAACCTATATGCCGGTGGACTTAATGGTGGTGTTTTTCTTTCTGCGAATAATGGTACAAGTTGGACACCGATGAATACGGGTTTAACCAATTTGCAAGTTCTCTCATTTCAAATATATGGTACCTACCTATACGTAGGCACCAGAGGCGGAGTATTTAGAAGTCCAATGGGTTCGGCTGGAATAAATCAAATACAAAATGATAATATAGCTATAAACATTTCCCCTAATCCCTGCAATAAAGCTCTTCAAATTACTTGCACTGAATCAGGGATGAAGTATGTTGAAATTTACAATATTTTAGGAGAAAGGGTTCTACAAAAAGAATTAAATAATCAAATTATTGACATTAGCACTCTGAAGAAAGGAATGTATATAGTGAAAGTTACCGGGAACGAGTGGGCAATAGAGAAAAAAATATTTAAGGAATGAGTTTTTCGGACGAGGAACAAGAGAGGAGATAATTAAATAAATAGAATTAAAATC
>CAIRRW010000343.1 GCA_903881065.1 uncultured Bacteroidota bacterium | reverse complement strand
TTAAATATAAACAGAAATATAATTCATTGAAAGCAGGAAATATGGTGAGGCCACCACCATATAATCGTCACAAGTGAGGCTACATCCTAGCTGCCGATACAATTTAGTAATGGAGCGTTTAGTTCTGTTGCTTTTTTATATTCACTATTCCGCAGCCGTCAATCAAACACTGGTTATTAATAGTTACCACCTTTATCAATAATTTAAATTGTGGTTCATCTTTTCCTGTAAGGGTAATTATGTTGTTGTCATCATTCATCGAGTCGAATACATATCCTCGTACCGGATAACCAAAATTGGCAAATAATGGGTCAACTTCGAGACCTATATCAGGTTCGGTTTTCTTTGCTTCGTCCATTATTCTTTTCAACTCTTCCTTAAATCTATTGGTAACCAAATCACTTTTATTAACCCACTCCAACACCTCGGTAGCAGTATTAATTTTATTACAGTTGGCAACGTATGAATTGATAAACGATAAGGCTGTGTTAATTTTATCCTTGTTTAAATTTGAAATGTCTGTTGACGGCCGATGGTCTATAAATTTCCAAAGGTTTCGATTTACCATTTTATAAATACTGTCGGTATAATAATAACTATCGGGACCAGTGGTAAACGAAGAAGTTCCATGATTATAGTCTAATAATTTATAACTCACCATCACACTATCTCCATCTATGCTAATAGTAAGATATTCGAAGTCGGAAAAAGCCGAAGCACCGCTTGGCCTTAAATAACAGTTTTGCGTGAGCACTGCTTCTGCCACTTTATCATCAGGAAAATATTTTCTGATTAAACTTTTATGTTCGTCCGATCCTTGCTTGCCCAGGCCAAGTGCTGTAGTTAATCCACACTCCTCTCCAGTGCAGTTAGTACCACCCATAGCGGCATAGAAGGCTGCCAATGCTTTTATTGGTTCGGGTAATTGGTTTACAATTGCTATGTTTATTTCTCCGGGAACAGTGTTGCTTTTGATAATTATTTTGTATTCCGCTTTCTGGCCGCTCTTTGCTATATGAATTTTGCTATTGTCTTCATTGTTCCAAAAACAACCGCAAAAAATACTACCTATTAAAACAATTGAGAGAGAAAACTTTAATTTCATATTTAACATTATCTGTATTACCTATCCGGCAATGGCAAATATATGATTAAAATATTTCCTTTTGTATTTATTAGTTTATCAAAGCTACCCTTAATAACAAGGCACTTTAAATAAAACATTTATGTGGTGGAAAAAGGCTAGTAGTAGTACTATATGTATTAATGACTACACCACCTAATAATTCAAACGAGTTAAATATACTCGAGTGAGCGGGGTAAGTTAAACTTACAATTTATTAAACCACCAAGCCCTTTCACACATGCCTGCACAACAGCTTAACACGTAATGGGTTAGCGCGTGTTTCCGACTGCTTTTTTAATTTCTTCGTCAGTGAAGAAATGTAAATCTCGAAAATTACTGGTTCCATTACCACCGGTAACAAATCTGTAACCAGCCACTGTATCTGTGGCCGTTTGCACTATTTGAATTACAATAACAGTTTCCGTTTTTTTGGTATTAGGGCAAAAGAAAGAAGCCAGTTTCGGTAAAATCATAGGATAAGGTTTAGCGTCAGGCGTTTTTGTTATGATGTAATATATAAGTGACGTCCCATTTTGGGTTTCCTCATATGTTGGAAGTCTGCCATTTACCACAGGCACCTTAAACCACGATTTTATGTCCACAGGAGGAAATCCTCTTACATTGTCAGGACAATACCAACCACTATAGCCTGTAGCTCCTAAATCCTGCCTAAAGTTATCCTGCATCCTCAGGGAATTCTCTATTCGCAGTTTTCTTTGGTATATACTGTCCGCTTTTTGTTCTTCAGAACTCACTTTTCTTTCCGTACTTTCTCTGCACGACATAAGTGCCAATAGTCCGAGTATTGCGATGGAAAATGTAGGTTTTTTCATTTTGTTTATTTTTTATTACTCTTCGTTTATTAGCCTGATTGCCGACTCCATGTTTATCTTAAGTTTTATTCGTTGCGACAAAGTTCGTTACGCGCGTTCTCACAATGACGCATAACTTATAAATATCGGCACTTACAAAAGTAGCAATATATCAATTGTTAGTCCTCTCAAAAAGCTAACGCAATTTTTTAATGAAACTAACGCACCTTTCACACTCCTTATATATGTATCATTTCTCCAAAACCGATTCCTAACCCTCCTACAATTAATTGCCCACAGAAAAACTTCTTTCCTAATTCCAAAAAGAACGCAAGGAAACATCCATCCATTTCTCTTTTTTGCTTCCAAACTCTTCCTCTTCCATTCCATAAAACAGGCTTCTATTTTTTTCTTATTGTCTGAAAGCCCTATAAACGCTGAAAACACGTCCGAAAGACAGTTGGTCGGCTACGGAAGCTTGCGGGTTGGAACGGGAACGTTCCGGGTCGGGATAAAAAACCTTGTTTTGGACGAAAATCGATTGGTTTTAAGTTCGGGAAGCTTCCGGGATGGAACGGGAACGTTCCCAACCCGAACACGAACGTTCCGGAATCCCCCCAAGTCGTTTTTTGTTTCGAACGGGAAGCTTCCCAACCCGAACGGGAACGTTCCCAATCCGACCAACTATCAAACGGAGCCGATTTACTATTTTCTGCAATTACCTGTTTAGTTCTTGCAGAACAAATTCTAAAAAAAGGTATCGGCTCACTGTTATTTGGAACGGTTCGGGAAGACAGAATAGCCAACTTTATTTTTAAATTAATGAATTGTTAAGCAACCTTAGCAACTTTCAAAATTCTTTGTTGATAAGTAATTGAAGATAAATGAAGAATTAAAAATAAGGGTGGCTTTAATTGATACCTTTGTACTATTAAAAGTAAGGAAGAGCGAAGATTTCAAACAGAGCACCCCTGAAACACTAATCAATACGGTCATTCAACAATTTATTTAGTTAGATGATTTTATTTTTGAAGAATTCAAAAAATAAAACGTCACCAATTAAAACTAAATAAAAATGATAGTACTTAGCCAAACAATTTTACTTTACGACAAATACCTTATGTATGCAGTGCCATACATAGGTTTAAACGGTGTTGCGATGGGTGTAACTCCCGAACAAATGAAATTTATCAGCAACATACCTGTCGGTTGGGAACCAGCGATGGATGGTTACGCTAACCCTGCAACGCATGGAGAGGCAACTACAGCGCAGATGAATTTTGTGTATACTGCAGATAGTTCTTACTTTGGTAAAGTATGTCAGCAGATAAAAGTTAACCCTTCGTACACGCTGTCACCAATGGATTATCTGGTGCTTAACATCCATCAGGACGCAAAACGCCGAACTACCATTCCTGCGCCCGACCAACGGATTGGTATTGTTTGCAAGTCGTTCAGCCATCTTAATAATGTATATCAGGTTTTTGACATTGCTAATTTAACACATGCCGGCAAGCCAAAAGATGTAAGAGGAATTATTTATAAGATGCTGATATTAAAATCGGATGCGCCTTTTCCTACACTCGACCAATTAATAACTATAGGAGAAGTATCAACAATGATTTTTGATGTTCCGTTTACACTCGACCAACTTGGAATGATTGCTTACATTGCAGTTTGTTTTGTAAATAACGCAGGTGAAAGTAAATATTCTGAAATACTTGCAAGCCCGATTATATAAGAAGTATCAAGTATTAAGTATTAAGTATTAAGGCAAAAAGCTCCGTAGATGTACGGAGCTTTTTTATTTACACAGACTAATAAACTAATAAACTAATAAACCAGTGAACCAGTTAACTAATAAACTATTTAACTAATATTGGTTTCAAAGCATTAATCGCATCATCGACAGATTTTATATTATCAAACGAAAGAGTAAGTTTTCCATTATTCTCTTTCATTTTGCAGGTTCTCATATTTTGCTGAACAAACTTTAATACCTTCGTAAACGTTTCGCTTTGGTAATACGGCGAATCCTGCTTTGGAATAAAATAACCTGACATCCTGTTATTCTTCAGAATCACTTTTTCAAAACCAATTTCCATCGCCAGCCATCGCAGACGAATAGTATGTATCAACTCAATGGCTTGCGGCGGCACCGGTCCAAAGCGGTCGGTAAGATGAGTTTCGAAATCGGCAAGCTCTCGTTCCGTTTTCGAATCATCCAGCTCGCGATACAAATTCAATCGCTCAGTAATATTATTTACATATTCATCCGGTATCAGAATTTCCATATCGGTATCAATAGTACAATCCGAAATATATTTTTTACCACCGGTATTATTAAGCTGCTGATTGAATGAATCCGCCATCATTGGCCGTCCTTCGTCTCCAATCTCATGTCCTTCCGCACTCATCTCGTCACGGAGTTCCATTATCGCTTCATCCAATATCTTTTGATACATTTCAAATCCTATTTCATTAATAAATCCACTCTGTTCTCCACCGAGTAAATTTCCTGCTCCGCGAATATCAAGGTCGCGCATCGCAATGTTAAAGCCACTTCCAAGGTCTGAGAATTCTTCAATTGCTTTTAATCTCTTTCGAGCTTCATTGGTTAATAACGAAACGGGAGTAGTAAGCAGATAGCAAAAAGCTTTTTTATT
>CAIRRW010000342.1 GCA_903881065.1 uncultured Bacteroidota bacterium | reverse complement strand
TAACTTGCATTAGATCTAACTTAAAAAACATATCTGAAATGCCCGGCGGAATAATTGTTACAAGATCGGTAGCAGAAGGATATTCATTAATCAATCGAGTTTTGGTAAATGAGCTCACTGCAATTATCTGAGATAAATGACCAATTGCACGAGCAGCCAAGTTTTTATCGTAAATACGCTCTATACGATCAAGACATTTATCGATACAACTGCGAAACAACGGAGATAATCGCCACAACAGGTGGCGAGTTATAGAGAGTCTTAATGGTAGGCGATAAGGCACAAAAAAACTAAAGGCATCGTCACCATGCACAGTCACAAAAAAAGGCTGAACATCAAAAGCCATAGGGGCATAAACAAAATAGAGGCTATGCCAAACATCCATTTTATGCATCAATAAAGCAGATAAATCATCAGGCAAATAGCAAGAAAGTACTGGATGAAGAGTATAAGCCGTATCTTCACGTCCACCGAGAGGTGTAAATACATGAACATCGTGTCCATACGAGGCCAACGCACGAGCCAACTCAAAACAATATAAAGAGGCCCCACTTATTAAAGGCAAAAACACAGGGGCAATCAGACCAATTTTCATAGTAATATCTCGCAAAGTCATTTGTACATATACATCACAGCATCATTTAATCTACGTTAAATAATTTATCCCTCTACTTAAATTGAATTTTTGGAGTCGAGTTATATATTTATAAAGAGAATAATAAATCTTACAAAACAAGCATTCGATAATTCGTCCTTCCAGTACTAAAGCGGTGGTAACTTGTTGCTCATAGCGTTCAACAAGTTGCCTATACAATTTAAAACGCAATGGAACATTCACTTTTGTAGCAAAAAAATTCAAGATAACTTGTTTATTTTGCCAATGCAGATAAAAAAAACCGGTGTCTAACAACGCATCCATTTGTTGAGCAAGTGCATTGATTTTTGAAGCTGTCATCGCTTTATAAACAGTGTGACAGGGTAACGAACCCAATGCCGAATCAAAATACCAGTTCAACATATGTTCTTTGAATCGCTGCAATATTCTGTTTTCCAAGTTAACAGCAGGAACAAACTCCCGATATTTTCCTTCCACTACCGTGAATTCCCTTCTGTGAGCCAATGCATGTACTAAGGCATATGAATAAGACACACCGCATTCTAATAAGGGAATCCGAACGTCTTCTAATAAATCGCGACGATGACAAAAACCGCTCAAAATAACTCTTTCTTTTCCTAATAAAGTATCTTGCGTCCATTTTGGATGAGGAGCAGGGTCTTTATAAGGCATACCGCTTTCATCTAATGCTTCGAGATAGTAACGATCAGAAGCTACATAAGCCATTGGCAATCCTTCGCATATAGCTGAATAAGCATTAAAAAAGCTTGTTGGATCAAACCTGATGTTGGGTTCTAAATATGCCAGATAATTTCCAGACGCTACCTTAAGTGCTGCTTCCCAAGGTGAATTGCCGAAAGTGCTTGATGAAATAGAAATCACGTCTTCATACACTTGTGTTGAAAAGTCATCAGCATCAGGTAAAATTGAAAACATTACTATCTCTGCATTCTGGCAACAATCTCGAACATTTGCTATACGTTCACTCAAATCATTATCAATCTTTACATAAGGGACTAGTACACTAAGTTGATAGCCTTTACCCTTGCCTGATAATACTGTCGTATCCATAGGGTAATCAGTATCTGAAGAAAGTAATCCGTAACGACGTTCAAGTTGATGTGCGAACCAAGGAAATCCATTAGCTTTAAGTGCATCAACTAATGGTGATACATCTGCTGTTAACTTATCTTCGAACCAATCAAGAATCAGATATTCCAGTGCCGAAAAATAAAGTGCAGGATCACTGCTCTGTTTTAAAGCGTCAAATAAATAAGCTCTATCTTCACCTGGTAACAAACGATGCAATTTCTCATCAAACCAAGTGCCTACTGGAAAACTCATTAGTAAATTTCGAGCTGTTTGGCGGGCTTGATTTGGATTTGTGTTTAATAGCTGAGCAAAACCCCATTGCCTGATGGCATGAGAGGATTGTGTTTGCGCTATAGCGCTGCTTTGAGTTAGTCCATTAGGATTCAAGCGCCATTTGATAACAACCTGTGACACATTTGCAAAACGAAAACCAGCAGCCTGCATTCGGGTAAATATGTCGTAATCTGGAGCAAGGCAACTTCTATCTTCTATATACAGACCGATTGTTTCAATAGCTGAACGCCTCATCATCGTAGTCGGATGATGTAAGGAAAAAAAAGCATGATTGCAACAAGAGATAATTTCTGGCTGTGTGGATTGAAAATCCAATCCCAGAGTCCTGTTTTCGGTATCTATGTCTAAAAATTGACCACCCACGCCGACAATATCCCAATGCGCATCAAGGAAGTTTTTTTGAACTT
>CAIRRW010000341.1 GCA_903881065.1 uncultured Bacteroidota bacterium | reverse complement strand
TTAAAAACAGTATTGATTTTTTATCCAAATTCATTTGTGAATTAATTGTAATCATTTGTTTAATTCTTACTTTCTACCAGCAAGTAAATGACAACAAATGGAAAGAAATTATTAGATCGGATGGCTTAGGTTATTATGCCTATCTGCCCGCTGTATTTATTTACCATGATTACAAGTTCAACTTTCTAAAAAAGATAGACGATAATTATCATACTTCACAATATCCTGACAGTTTTTTGAGACATGTTGAAGGAGGGAAAGTAGACAAATACTATGTTGGATTAAGTATTATATGGTTACCATTCTTTTTACTTGCTCATCTTCTAACATTATTAACTGGAGGAGCACCTGACGGATATTCTTTCTACTATCAAATTCTCCTAGGTATTGCAGGACTCTTTTATTTATGGCTTGGCTGTAAATACACCCTAAAATTAATTTCTCAATATTCTCTTTCGAGAAACGCAGCAGCCTTTATTATTTTGCTGATGGTGTTTGGCACTCATCTTTCGCATTACACAACTTGTGATTCAAATGGCACACATATTTATTCCTTTGCTGTTATTGCTGTATTTTTATTTAAGGTACATTCCATCTTTAAGAATAAAAATAATAAAGATCTATATTGGGCTACATTTTTATTAGGTCTCATATTTCTCTTACGCCCACCAAATATATTGGTAGTATTATTTTTTCCGTTTTTTGCAGAAAAACTATCTACCTTTTGGCAAACACTAAAATCAATTAAGAAGGAAATATTTATTTGCGTTGGGATATTTATAATAACAATTTCTCCTCAATTTATTTTATACTTTTTACAGATCCATCATATCTTTCTTTGGGCTTATACTGATGAAACATTTAATTTCAAGAATCCTCAATTTATGAATGTTCTTCTGAGTTATCGGAAAGGATTATTTGTATATGCTCCATTGTTATTAGTATCACTATTGGGTTTGTTTTATTTATTAAAGAAAAATAAATTTCAATTTCTCATTTTGGTGTTCTTCCTTTTTATGAGTACCTATATTATTTCGAGTTGGTGGTGTTGGTATTATGGAAGTTGTTTAGGGCAACGTTCATTTGTTGATTATTCTGCTATTACAGCAATTTTACTTACATTTCTTTTGTTGAGTTTAAAAAATATATTTACTCGAATACTGTTTTATTCGGTAACTCCACTATTTATTATTTATTCTTTTGTTCTTTCTTATCAATATCGACATTTCATAATTCATTGGGACGCAATGGACAAGAATAGATTTTGGTCAGTTTTTATGAAAACAGATGAACAATATGAAGGACTTGTTTTTTCAAAAGGATTATTTTCAGGGAAAGAACCTTACCAACCGGTTTCTATAAAAGCTAGCAACAATAATTATCTATGTGCTGAATATGGGGAAACTAAAGAAATATTAGTAAACAGAAACACTACAAAAGCATGGGAAACATTTAACTTAATTAATTTGGACAATAACAAAGTAGCTTTTAAAGCAGATAACGGAAAATTTGTTTCTGCCCGACTTAATGAATCAAACCAAATAAAGTATACAGGAGAAACAGTAAGAGAATGGGAAACTTTCGAAATGATTAAATTAGGGGATAAAAGATTTGCGTTAAAAGCTTTTAATAATAAATTTGTTCGTTTAAAAGAGAATAAATTATTCGCTGATGCCGATTGCTTATCCGGTTCTGAATGCTTTTTCACTTTAGGTTATAAATAATTGCAACTTTGCTTAATATATTAATGAATGAAATACTTTAAGAAAATTGAGCCCTTTGTTTTTCTGGCAGTTATTTTACTGAATCTTTCCCCACTTTTTGTCGCTCATTATTTTACTACAATGGATGGCGGATCGCATATAAATAATGCGCATATACTCAAATCACTATTCTCTTCTTCTAATTCAATCTATTCCGATGCGTTTATTATTAATCCGGAAATGGTGCCTAATTGGTCAGGGCATATACTATTAGCAGGATTACTTTTCCTTTTTAGCGGTGTAGTCGCTGAAAAGATATTAGTAGCTTGTTTATTAATCCTGATTCCTTTCTTTATAAGGAAGACTATTAGACTCATTGCTCCTGAAAACATTATTTCTTCCTATCTCGTTTTCCCTTTTACACAGTACGTTTTACTTTATTTTGGATTCTTCAATTTTAGTTTAGGAATACTATTCTTTGTTATTCTACTGTATTACTTTATTAAATACAGTCATTCATTTAAGTGGCATCATTATTTAATACTTGCACTATTATTTATGGCAATTTATTTCTCTCATTTATTTGTATTTCTTATTTCCATATTATTTGTGGGAGGATATTTAGGATGTTCTTTACTATTCGCTAATGGTAAAGTTTCCCGGAATAAATTACTATTCAAATCTATTATAGTTCTAATTTGTTCTTTTCCATTTCTATATTTAAGTATTAATTATTT
>CAIRRW010000340.1 GCA_903881065.1 uncultured Bacteroidota bacterium | reverse complement strand
TGACCGGTATTTTATATTTCCCGAAATTGAAACGTACAATTGAAATTCAGAAGGATAAAATTCAGTTGTATTGCAACCAGGTTTTTGTAACCGATTCAGTAGAAAATATTGTTCCAGACTTTTTAGGATTATTGCAGGGCGTGCTCGATTCGCCGGATATCCCACTGAATGTAAGCCGCAGTTATCTGCAAAGCGATAGCAATGTGAAAAAGATTTCGGCACACATTACAAAAAAAGTAGCTGATAAACTGGAAGAGATTTTCAAGAATGATAGAAAAGATTTTGAAGCGAAATGGGAAGACATCAAGATTTTTGTTCAGTATGGAATGCTTTCCGAAGAGAAGTTTTATGACAAAGCACAAAAGTTTGCATTGCTGAAAAGTACTGACGGCAGCTATTCCACACTTGAAGAATATGCAGAGAAAGTAAAACCTATACAGACTGATAAAGACAAAAAAGTAATTTATTTATATACCACAAATGTGGATGAGCAGCATAGCTTTATTGAAACTGCAAAGGAGCGCGGCTATGATGTATTAGTGATGGATTCGCCGATTGACGCGCATTACATCAATCATCTGGAACAAAAATTACAGGATACACAATTTGTACGTGTAGATGCTGATACCATTGATAAAATAATTAAGAAAGACGAAGCGCAGCCTTCAAAACTTTCCGACAAAGAACAGGAAACATTGAAACCTATTGTAGAATCAATAGTTCCGAAAGAAAAGTTTACAGTTGTATTTGAAAGTTTGAGTGAAAAAGATGCACCGATGATAATTACAAAGCCTGAGTTTATGCGCCGAATGAAAGATATGAGCGCAATGATGGGTGGCGGCGGAATGTCGTTCTATGGCTCGTTGCCTGATATGCATAACCTGGTTGTAAATAGTAATCATCCATTGATTTCGAAAATATTAAATGAAAAAGATGGAGAGAAACAAAAACAACTTGCCAAACAAACTGCTGATTTGGCAATGCTTTCACAAGGTTTATTAAAAGGTGAAGAGCTCACTATATTTATTAAACGCAGCGTTGAACTAATCGATTAATTAATAAGTAGTACTTTTACATAATCAAATAATAACTAAATACAATTTCAAATGAAACAGGGAACAATAATATTGCTGGTAATAGTAGGTATCTTCTTACTAATCGGAGTTAATGGTTGTAATTCATACAACTCAATGGTAACAATGGATGAAGGTGTTACCGCACAATGGAAACAAGTAGAAGTTGCGTATCAGGCTCGTATGGATAAAACCAAAAACCTGTTTGAAATTGTACAGTCGGCAGCTGATTTTGAAAAAGGTACTTTAAAAGAAGTAATGGAAGCACGTAGTAAAGCAACAAGCATTACTATAGATCCAAGTCATATAACTCCTGAAAAATTAGCTGAATTTGAAAAAGCTCAAAGTGCTTTTGGTTCATCATTAGGAAGATTAATGGCTGTTGCTGAACAGTATCCTCAGTTGCAAAGCGTTCAGGCTTTCCGTGATTTTCAGGCACAATACGAAGGGATGGAAAACCGAATAGCTACTGAGCGTAGAAGATTCAATGAAACTGCACAGGAATTCAATACTTATATAAGAAGATTCCCTAAAAATATATGGGCAGGAATGTTCCACTTTGAAAAACGTGCATACTTCCAAGCACAGGAAGGAGCTGACAAAGCACCGGACATTAAAAGTATGAGAGAAGGAAAATAAATGATTTAATTTGGAAATGTGAGATACGAAATACTGTCTCACATTTCTTTTATTTACAAAAGATGAGCGCAAAAAAATTCTTTACAAAAGAACAGCAGGATGCAATTGTGAAAGCAATTGAAAATGCCGAACATGCAACTTCAGGTGAGGTTCGTGTTCACATTGATGATGGATGTAAAGAAGATGTGCTTGATGCTGCAGCAAAAGTTTTTCATAACCTAAAGATGAATAAAACAGATTTGCGAAACGGTGTTTTATTTTATTTGGCTGTCGCTGACAGGAAGTTTGCTATCCTTGGAGACAAAGGTATTAATGAAAAAGTGCCTTCAGATTTTTGGGATAATATTAAAGAAACTATGTTGTCATTTTTTAAGCAAGGTCAATTTACAGAAGGTCTTTGCAGAGGGATAGAAATGGCAGGAGAGAAATTAAAAACAAATTTTCCTTATCAGTTGGATGATAAAAATGAATTGTCGGATGAAATAAGTTTTGGGAAATAATTATCAATAGAAATGCTAAAAAAATATTTTCCTTTACTTCTGCTTCTGATTTTTACTTCGAGCCTTTCAGCGATAACAGATAGTATACCCGAAAGACCAAACCCGCCCCGTTTGGTAAATAATCTTTCCAAACAAATGCCTGATTTTCTTTCTTCTTCCGAAGAAGCGCAATTAGAAAGGAAACTGGAAGATTTCGCAAATCAAACATCAAACCAAATCGTTATAGTTATTGTTGATGATGTCGCTGGAATGGAGCCATGGGACTATGCTACGCAACTTGGACATAAATGGGGGGTAGGACAAAAAAAGTTTGATAATGGAGTTGTAATTCTTGTAAAATCTACCGGAGGAAGCGGCCAACGTTATCTTGAAATAGTTGTTGGATATGGTTTGGAAGGAGCGATACCTGATTTAACGACCAAACAGATTCGAGAAAATGAAATGGTTCCTTATTTCAAAAACAAACAATATTTTACAGCATTAGATAAGGGAACAGATGTTTTAATGTCGTTGGCAAAAGGAGAATATAACTCAGATGCTTATGGAAAGAAACACTCAGGCAAAGGATTTCCAAAAGGCTTAATTATTCCAATAATATTTCTGATTATATTTATTATCATTCGTTCATCAAGAGGCGGCGGTGGCAGAGGCGGAATGAGCATGGGTTCCGGTTTCTTCCTTGGCTCTATGATGGGTAGAGGATTTGGTGGAGGTGGCGGAAGCGGTTTTGGAGGAGGAGGTTCTTCCGGAGGTTTCGGTGGATTTGGCGGCGGCGGCTTTGGTGGCGGCGGTTCTGGCGGAAACTGGTAGTTCTATTAAATCAATAGAAATATTATAACTTTTCCCCTAATTCAACTAAGCTCTTCCTGATTTTTATTAACCTGTTTTCAATTTCAGAAGTCTGTTTCTTTTCTGTTTTTATTTCGTGTTTTACTGAACTTTTATTTTCCTTTATATACTTTTTTGCTCCATCTAAAGTAAGGCCCTGATCTTTTACCAGATTATAAATTATCTTCAAACACTCAATGTCTGCTGGGGTAAAAAGGCGGTTCCCTTTTTTGTTTTTCTTTGGTTTTAAAATGTCAAACTCATTTTCCCAAAAACGAATAAGTGAAACGTTCACATCAAACATTGCAGCTACTTCGCTTATTGGATAGTATAGTTTAACGATTTCTGCTTCTTTATATGGCATATCAGTTTTTATATCTGAGTTTAAAAGTACTCAAATCCGGCAAATAATTCTTTTTTCTTTTTAATTCTTAATCATAAATAACATTTCCCAGGTCATTTAAAAACGGAAAGCCAATTGTTTTGTATTCATATTTCCCGTCATTTATTATTCCATCTTCGTTCACATAAATTACTGCAGTAAGCATAAATTCTATCTTTCTATCCAGATTTACAATGTACGCGCAGTCGGCCAAGTTACCATACGATTGTCCTACAATATTGAAAATACGAACTGAGTCAGTTTCAATCTTTTTATGATTGGTAGCATAAATAAAATACTTTTTATAACTGTCTTCAAAGTCTTTCACATTGTATTTTGGGTGATCTGATTCGCGCGGATACATTGACATGTACTTATAAAGAAAAGTATAATCATCAGTTGACAAATCAAATCTTTTTTCTTTTTCTACACTGTTTGGGAATACAAGAGATTTCAATATGTCTGTTATATTCTGCAAACTCATATAATTCATATACGTGTAATCTTTGGGTTCGTTAATCAATTTCCCCTTTTCATTTATATAGCCAAACCCTTTGGTTACTTTGCCTATCGGGTTTTTATATTCCTTATTATTTTGAACCATTGGTTGATTATAAATCAACTTGCCAGATGCATCATAAAACTTTATATGATTAGTACATTTATTTTGAATGGCATTACAGTCAGGATCAAAACGGTGTACTATGCGAATATCAGGATACCCTTTTTTTGCAAGTTCGTCATAAATATATTGCTGACCAAGAAATTCATATATGCGACTGTAAGCATCATTATCGCTAACTAATAACATTCGCTTAATGTAATTTGATATGGACGGAATATAATTGAAAGCGGTGCTGTCTCTTATAACTTTTCGCTGGCAGACATATTCACTATCCGTTTGCATACACGTGTTTTTATCAAGTGAAGCAATCCTTAGTTTATTTACTTTTTCAAGAGCTAAGGCTGCACAGGGCAATTTTACAAGGCTCGCAGGATAAAAATAATTCTTTGGGTCTAAATGATACGTGAATTGTTTGAAAGATGGAACATTATTTTTATCTCGGTTTATCTGTGTGTAAATAATTTGTACTTCATACTTCTTTTGATTGGTCAGTATATTCTGAAACTGTTTTGGATATTTCTTTAACAGGTTTTCAATAAAGTCGGCATCGGAATTAGTATTGTCAGCGGATTTTATTGTCTGACTATATGAAAGTGAATTGAAGGTATTGAAAAAGAAAAAACTGCTTACTATAATTAACCTTGTTAATATATAGTAAGCAGTTTTCAATGAATAATTGCAAACAACTATTATTTCTTTTTGAAGTACATCAGGTTCGATTCGCCAACAATGTACTTATAACCAATTCCGAATTTAAGAGGTTTAACATTTGTTTTTGCCTTATATGCTGCGTCCAAATCATCCTGAAACACACCGGTAAATAATGAGATAGAACCGCTGTATGTTCCATATAATGCCGGCGCCCAAACATCCTGTTTGAAGTATTTATACGGAATACCGGAATCATCTTCCAACACATAATTACTGTTATCCAATATCAGATTTCTAATGGTAGAAAACGCTTCTTTGTGCATTAAATAAGAAGCCGATTTTACATAAGTAGTTGACCCTTTATTGGTATTTACCATCTTCACAAAATCAGTATTTTTATTCAAATGAGAATTCTCCATGTTGACAGAAAAATAATATACCTTCTTCAACACATTGTCTGTATTCACAAAATCAAATTCAACACCTCTGTTAACGCTTCCCGAATTACGCTGTTCTTTCCAGGTTTTGTAATTAAAAATCTTTCCTTCTTTATCAATTCCTGCAGGTTTCACATCAATAATTGAGTTGCCTGTACGTTCGATAAACAAAGCAATAATATGTATGGTGCCGTTCAAATCCTTGTTGTTAAAGTCAACAGACATATTATGTGTTTTGAAAAAGCTGAAGTTTAATATCTCATGCAATGATTTATGAACTTTATCAAAGTATGAATTGATAGAATCTTTTGGCATGCCTTTGTGGAAATAAGGCAAAGTACCTACAGGCTCCAAGCCAATCATAACGTAGCTTTCGGCTTTAGGAAACAAAGTAAACACATTAAAAAAGTCGGCTCCTGAAAATGGATAGAAAACATTCTTTGTATTCGCATCCTTTAATTCAATGCCTCTCCACTCTTTCATCTTTTGAATTTTAGATGAATCTATTTTCAACCATGTTTTATCAAAGTTGGCTGCATACTCTTTCCAGCTGGCATTATTTGTCAATGACGAATCAATTGCTTTTGAATTTTTGATTGGCATTCCTGCAATATATCTTGCAACATCATTATATATTGGATGAACAGGCAGCGTGTTTTTAGCTTCTTGAGGAACGCTGTCCTTCACTTCTTTTTTTACTGAATCGGATTTTACAACAGCTGCTTCAGGTTGTTTCACGCTTCCATTTCCACAGGAAACGTTTGCAATTACAAACAGACAGGCTAAGATTAATGGAATAAAAATGTTCTTGTTTTTCATTGATTGATAAGTAAATTTATTATTGTATTTTAATTGTTTTAAAAAGTTTGCAAATATAGAGTATATTAATTGTCGGTC
>CAIRRW010000339.1 GCA_903881065.1 uncultured Bacteroidota bacterium | reverse complement strand
GCATTAACACATTATGTTTCAATCGGTACTAATGGTACTGCTAACGGAAATTACTTTTCCATTTCCACTTTTACTGCTAATATTGGCGATGTTGTAACCTGGACACTAGTTGACGGTGTTCATGATGTTACAAGTACTACAATTCCATCAGCAGCTGCAACTTTCAGTTCAGGATCAATGATTACTATTGGGCAACAGTATTCTTATACTATTACTGCGGCAGGTACTTATAATTATAAATCTTCATTGGATGCAGGCATGACAGCTAGTTTCACAGTGGGAGGTATGGGGATTACAAACCCAACAGAAAGCTTAAATACAAGCGCATTTCCTGTTCCTTGTGTTGATAAAATCATTTTCAAGTACAATGGTATTGACAAGATTGTTCTTTACAATGTAATTGGTGAGCAGGTAAGAGCAATTGAATTAGGAGGTAACCAAGGCAGTGTTGAAATGAATTTGGATGGGATGCCTTCCGGTATTTATTTCTATAATACAATCAAAGAAGGACTTGTTTTTGAAACAAAAAAGATTGTAAAAATCAAATAGCTTGATAATACTATTAATGAAACGCTTCGATAATTAGTTTATCGGAGCGTTTTTGTTTTTATATTTGATGCTTATAATAATGGCTTATTCTATTTTGACTATCAGGCCATTGTTTTAGTTATGAAGAAAATTTTCACCCTTTTATTTTTAGGTTCTTTAATTATTAAAACTATTGCTCAGCCTAATATTGATGCAATGTTGAAGGAAGGGAATATTTTCCTTGGTAAAAAACAGTATCAGGATGCATTGGCAGTATTTGATAAAGTAATAAAGGTTTCCCCTAAAAATGCTGATGCTTATTATGCCAGAGGAGTAACCTATTCGAATTTGAATAATACGATTGAAGCTATCTCTGATTATACTCGTGCCTTATTTTATAATCCGGAAAAGATAGAAGCATTAATAAATCGCGCCTCTACTTTTAGCGGCATGCAGAAATATGAAGACGCTATTAATGATTTTAATAAAGCGATAGAGATGGCACCGAACAGAGCCGACGTTTATAACAACAGAGGTTATTTATTTAGTTTGCAAAAAAAATATGATAAAGCAATAGCTGATTATGATAAATCCATTTCTCTCAATAAAAATTACAGTATGGCATACATTAATAAAGCATATGCCTGGAATGCTTTAGGTTCCGACTCATTATCCATTGATGTGCTTACAAAATTAATTGCAGTTAATCCTGATTATTCATCAGCATACTTTAATCGGGCAGTGATGTACAGAGAATTGCATAAGAATAAACTAGCCCTTGCTGATTATGATAAAGGGCTAAAGTTGGAGCCGAATGATGTTACGGCATTATTAAGACGAGCTGAACTAAAGGACGAAATGGGAAACCATAAAGGAGCTGCAAGTGATTGTTCGACGGTGATTGAACTTGATAATCAAAATGCACTTGCATATTATACACGTGCATTAGCTGAATTTGATTTGAAACAATATGATAAAATTATCTATGATTGCACTGAAGCAATTAAGAATAAAGATAAATATTTCGAAGCCTATATTTTACGAGGAAATGCCCATGATTTTCTTGGCGAATATCAGGCTGCATTAATTGATTACGCTTCAGCTATCGAGAAAAATTCCAATGCCATGGATGCATATAATCAGCGGGCAATAGCTGAAAACAAGAAAGGGAATGTAGTATGTGCTATTTCTGATTTCTCGCGGGCAATAAAAATTGCCCCGGATAATAGAGATTTGCTTCATAAGCGGGGAATATTGTGGTACGCCACAAAGAATTATGAAAACGCTGTTTTAGATTACAATAAATTGTTGGAGATAAATCCGAATGATATCAAAGCATTAGTAACACGTGGAGATTTATTTTTACTGCTTAATAAAAAAGAGTATGCATGTGCAGATTATAAGCGAGCTGAAACATTGGGGGATGGGAGTGCGATGAGTAAACGAATATTTAATTGTAAATAGATGAAGAAAGTATTTTTATGTTTAATATTATTAATCACTTCCTGTTCAAGTTGGGCACAACTTGATTTTACAAATAATAAGAAGTTTACAAAAGCCGATTCATTAAGAGGGACATTGTCTTCGTTTCGCTCCTGTTATGATGTGTTAATGTATGATTTGGATATTAAGGTTGATATTGATAATAAATTTATAAGCGGAAGTAATACCATAAAATTCCTTGCCACTAAAACGTTCCGGACATTACAGGTTGATTTATTCTCCAATATGAATATTGAGAAAGTTGTTTATATGGATAAAGAGTTAATTTACTCCCGTCTTTATAATGCGGTCTTCATTACGTTTCCTGACGACATACAAAATGAATCGGTACAATTTCTAAAAATCTTTTATTCTGGCAATCCTCAGGTTGCAAAGAATCCTCCCTGGGATGGAGGTTTCACCTGGTCGAAAGATAAAGATGGAAATCCGTTTGTAGGTGTTTCCTGTCAGGGAACGGGAGCAAGTTTGTGGTACCCTTGCAAAGATCATCAAAGTGACGAACCTAACGAAATGCTTATTCGTGTTGCTGTTCCTGATGGATTGGATGAAGTTTCAAACGGAAGACTGAAACGTAAAACTCATCTCGACGATAATTATACAAAGTACGAATGGTATGTTTCTTATCCAATAAATAATTATGATGTTACGCTTAACATTGCTAAATATAAACACTTCAGTGATGTTTATAAAAATAGTGAATATCCTGATTCGCTTACATTGGATTATTATGTATTGCCTGCCAACTATGACAAGGCGGAAAAGCAGTTTACTCAGGTAAAGCCAATGATGGATGCATATTATTATTATTTCGGAGAGTATCCTTTTGTGAATGATGGATATAAATTAGTTGAGGCTCCTTATCTGGGAATGGAGCACCAAAGCTGTGTTGCATATGGAAATAAATATAAAAATGGTTATTTAGGATATGATAGGTCGGGTGCAGGATATAAGTTTGACTATATAATTATTCATGAGAGTGCACATGAATGGTGGGGAAACAGCATCACTACCAATGATATCGCTGATATGTGGATACATGAAGGATTCGGAACATATGCCGAAGCATTGTATGTGGAATACTTGTATGGCTACAATGCATATCTCGAATATATTAATTCAGAGAAAAAGTTTATTTCGAATGATGCTCCTATTATCGGAAAATATGGAATTAATAATGAGGGTTCTGGAGATATGTACCCGAAAGGTGCTTTGTTATTACATACAATTAGAAACATAATCGATGATGATAAGAAGTTCTTTTCTATTTTATATGGTATTCAAAACACTTTTAAATATCAGTGTGTAACATCAGCAGATATTGAGAATTATATAACAGTGGAATCAGGAATAAATCTTAAACCAGTATTTGATCTTTATTTAAGAAACAAAAGCATTCCTACTTTGGAAGTAATTATCTATCGTGATTTTCTTGACTTGAAAGCCAACTATTATTTCAGTTTCAAAAATTATAAAACAAATGAAGAAGATAAAAAGTTGGAGCGTTCTCACTTCTCTATGCCAGTAAAAGTTACTTCTGATAAAGACAAATTCGATTTTATATTTCCTGATACTGATGGACAGCAAACTATTAATTTGAAAGATATGCATCCTGAAGATTTTAAAATAGCAACAGATTTATTTTATATCGATACTCATATTTTTATTGAAAATGGAGCCGGGGAGGGGCGATGAATTTCTATTTCACCGTTTTATTTATCTTTTCGAATTACTGTTTCTAAGTATGACAAATATTTCAATTGGTTTTAACAAAATGAAAATACTCATATTTTTTTTCTTTTATCTATCTATTGGCAATTCCTTTGCACAGCAATTAATACATATTAAACATTTCGGGAAGAATAAAGGGCATTTAAAGATGTATGTTCATTTGCCGGCCAATATTGATAAAGATAAACCATTGCCGATGGTTGTCGTCCTGCATGGTTGCCTGCAGTGTGCAAATAGTGTTTCCAAACAAACAGGTTGGAGCAAACTTGGGGATGATAACAAATTTTATGTTTTATACCCGCAGCAAAGAGGAGTTAATAATCCAATGCGCTGTTTTAAATTTTATAAAAGAAAACATACGAATAAAAACAGAGGAGAGAATTACTCTATCGAACAAATGATAGAATATATGAAAAGCAATTATTCCATAAATGATAAACAAATATATATCACAGGGCTTTCGGCAGGTGCAGCGATGAGTGTAACTATGATGGCAGATTATCCTGAAACATTTAATTCGGGAGCTATATTTGCCGGCGGTGCTTATAAAATGGGTAACGGATATATTGCTGCCATGACAGGCATGCTTGGCTGGCGTGTAAAATCAGCCGATAAGTGGGGAGATATGGTGCGTAAACAAAATCCAGATTATAAGGGTAAATATCCAAGGATGATTATTTATCAGGGGAATAATGATTGGGTGGTGAATCGTAGAAATGGCAATGAATTAATGAAACAATGGACGAATTTATATAAGGTAAGTACTCAGCCAACAGAAACAGTCAAAGGTTTTGCAGGTGTTAATGAAATTGAAAGAAATGTGTATAGAGATGCAAATAATACAGATGCTGTAATATTTTATAAAGTAAATAAATTGGGACATGAGTTATTGATTGACCCGGGAAAGTGCCCGTTGCAAGGAGGAAGAAAAGGACTGTTTTCAAAAGATAAAAATTATAATTCCACACTTTGGACAGCTTATGATTTTGGATTAATATCTACTCCTATTATTAATGGCAAAACAGAAGTGGAAAGGCAAGAGCAGAATGTTACTTACACTGTTCCTCTTACAAATAATTGCAAGTATGAATGGTCGTTTCCTGATAATTGCAAAGTAGTTAAGAATGATAATTCCAATACGATTACTATCAATTGGGGTGATACATCAGGTACTATTAATGTTACTGAAAACGATTCTTCATTCTGCAAGAAACAATTCAAAACGTTATTTGTAACGGTAAAATAAAGAGGAATTTACTTGGAGTTTGCATAGGTAAATATCTAATGTCGTTCGCCGATTTGCTGCCTCCACATGGCATAATATAACCCCTTCTGATTAATCAGGTCCTCATGCTTTCCTTGTTCAACAATGTTTCCTTTTTCAAGAACAAATATTTTATCAGCGTGCATAATAGTGCTTAACCTATGTGCTATTAATATTGTTACCTGATTAGTATCTTTGGACAAATCCCTAATGGTTTTACTTATTTCTTCTTCCGTTATCGAATCCAAAGAGGAGGTTGCTTCATCAAATACCAATAGAGATGGTTTGCGAAGAAGTGCACGGGCAATGGATAATCGCTGTTTCTCTCCTCCTGAAACTTTTACTCCGCCTTCACCTATCATCGTATCTATTCCTTTATCTGCCCTCGCCAATAAGGTCTGGCATGCCGATTTATTCAATACATCCATACATTCAGCATCAGTAGCATTTGGTGCAACAAACAATAAATTTTCTTTTATTGTTCCTGCAAACAGTTGTGTATCCTGCGTTACAAATCCTATTTGAGAACGCAACACATCAAGATCGATACTTTTCCCGCTATGGCTATTGTATAATATTTCTCCTTTTTGAGGATGATACAACCCAACTAATAACTTTACTAAGGTAGTTTTGCCAGAACCGGAAGGCCCAACGAAGGCGATGGTTTCACCATTCTTAGTGTAGAATGAAATATTATCAAGCGCATTATTATTTGCTGTTTGATGTTTGAAACTTACCTTATTAAACTCCAATGATTGAACATCTTTTAGGAGTATAGGATTAAACGGTTTTTCTTCTTTAGGAATATCCAGTATCGTCTGGAAATTATCCAGAGACACTTCCGCTTCCCTATATACGTTTATGATATTGCCTAGTTCCTGCAACGGCCCGAAGATGAAGAAAGAATATATCTGCAACGAAAACAAATCACCAAGCGTTAATGTATCAGCAAATATTAAATAAAGTAATAAAAATAAAATACAGCTTCGCAGCAGGTTGACGAATGTGCCCTGAATAAAGCTTATACCACGAATATATTTTACTTTTCTTAGCTCAAGTCCCAGTATTCTTAAAGTAGTATTATTGAGTCGGTTTATTTCTTGATCGGCTAATCCAAGGCTTTTCACCAATTCAATATTTCTCAAGGATTCTGTTGTAGAACCTGCCAATGCAGTCGTTTCGCCAACAATCTTTTTCTGTATCGTTTTAATACTTTTGCTCAGTACAGAAGTTACAAAACCTAAAATAGGTACTGCTGCAAAATAAACAACTGCTATTAACCAATGGATTCGTATGGCATAAATCATCACGAATACCACGCCAACCAATGAGGTAAATAGTATGCTTACAAATGCCATTATTAACTTCTCTACATCCGTACGCACTTTCTGCAGTTTGCCCAATGTTTCTCCGCTGCGTTGGTCTTCAAATACCTGATAGGGCAGTTCCAGTGAATGTTTTAAGCCATCTGAATATATCTTTGCTCCTAGTTTCTGTGTTATAACATTTACATAATAATCCTGAAAATTCTTTGCAATACGCGACACCATTGCTATTCCCATCGATAATAGAATCAGCAATCCTACTCCCTTTATAAATTCTTCTTTGGTGAATGATTTATAATGCGTTGCATATTTGTCCACTATCTGGCGAAATACCAATGGGTCGAGCAACGAAAATAATTGATTGATTGCTGCTAGTAGAAGGGCGAATGCAATTAGCGACTTGTAATGTTTTAAATAACTTCCTAATAACTTCACGGTTTGAGGTTTAAGTTTCGACAAAGTTAAACTAATAAAATTGTTGCCTTCAAAAAATATTTTCAGAAGTTTACTAACCGACACGAATTCATTACTAGAACAAATACTGACATTTATCATTTTTATTCCATTAGTTCAAATAAGTGTACATTTGCATCTTAACAAATTAAAATAAACAAATGAAAAAGATTACTATTTTAGCTACAGTGCTTACGCTTTGCACTATAAACATTAAAGCAGATGATTTAAAACTTGATTTTAAACCTGAAAAAGCTCATTCCATCCTTAGAAGAGGAGGCGATAGAGGAGGTGATGGTATTAAAGGTAAATTAATGATTAATGCAGGTGTGGGCATTAATTTGTTAACAACAAATTTAAGGGTTAGATATGCGCTTAGTACAGCATATAATAATGCTAATACTCTTCCTGCTTTTAAAGAAACCCCTATGATGAACGTGGGTGCAGACTATGGATTGGCAAAGAAATTATCTGTAGGTGTTGCATTTGGCTATCAATCTGCTACTGGAACATACAACGATGGTTATTTTGCTTTTCAGGATCATTGGACACGTATTCACATGGCTGCTCGTTTTGATTATCATATTGTAGCCAACGAGAATATGTCGTTATATACAGGTGCTAAATTGGGATACAACATTTATAAGGTAACCTCAACTTATGATACAGATCCTACTATTAATGCAACATATATTTCTGAGCTAAGTCCACCATCTGCAATAAGTGCACAGGTACATTTTGGTTTTAGTTATTGGTTTGCACATGTATTTGGTGTAAATGCAGAAGTTGGAGTTGGATATGGCGGCCCATACCTATTTGCTGTAGGTGTTACTGCTAAAATCTAATTGAATTCACTCTTATAAAAAGAGGCTGCCTCCAAAGGGCAGCCTCTTTTTTGTTTTATCTTGGTACAGTTGCCTTATTACTAATAGTACGGTTTGAAGTTTATTCGTACTACTATTTCACTGCAATATTATATTTTAAATGAAGAATATCTCTTATCGGAACGGTGATGCTGCTATCAGAAATATCAATAGGAAGAAGCATTCCTGGGTCAGGTAGATTATTTACATAAACGGTTTCAGTTTTACCGCTTTTTTGCTTTTCCAATAATTCAACAATTAACATATCATATTCCCTAGCGTATTTCGACACATAATTATATTGTTTAAATACGGTAAGTAGTAGCACAAACATCATTATTGCAGGAGGAGCAATCTTTATAAGCGATTGTGTAATGGACGATGAAATGTTCGCATAACATCCGAAAGATAAAAACAGAAGACATAAAAAGACTGTAATCAAAAAGCTTGTAAACGTCCAGCCACGTGGAGGAATGAATGAATTGCCAAGAATAATATATTGGAACGCCAGCGTAATACCTATTGAAATAATTATAAGCAAGGCTGATAAACGCAGCAAGTATTTCATCTTGCGTTTGGCTTTTAATACATCTGTTTTATTCTTCAGTTTCAATCCGAGGAGTAACCATAATGCAGCAAACCCAATGCCTGCAACAAATTTCTTTTGAGTAAATACAGTTGAGTTTATTAATGCACCAACGTCTCTTGTACTTAAAACGCTGTTCTCTGTTTTGTTTTCTTTGAAAAGATAGGTTCTCCGTTTCATATTGCCCGGCGAAAGAATACTTATCGAGAATGAAAGCAATAGCGCCAGTAAAGCGGTTAAAAAGCCTTTCAGATAATGATTAGTATCAAAGGAGAAGAATTGTTTATTTCGCTTCAGAATAAAATAACAGAGTATTAAAAGGGAAATAGAGATAATTAGCAGCGAATATATTTCGTAACCACCACCGATATAAATAAAACAGAATGCAATAAAAATGTAATGCATTATTGTCTTCTTCTCTTTAATGAGCAAGGCGATTCCTAAAAGTAAAAATACAATTCCTTGCAGCGTATCTACACTGGCACACATCCACCACCACACTTCCATATATTGAAAGGTGAGAAAGTAAAAAGCTCCGATAAATAAAATGCTATATGCAACTATTGTTTTATAACTTAATTCAATGTTGAATAGCATGTTGATACTGAAGTTGAGGATTACAACAACCGAATAGATGAATACTATAATTGTGATCAGGTAATAAATGAACATATAATAATGGATGTTCTGGAACGTATTAGTTATCGACATCACTTCGTAGAAATAAACTGTACCTGTCCATCTTCCACTCCACGTTTCATAAAACCAATGGATATATTCGGTGACGCTTTTTCCTTTAAGGATGGAAATAAAAAGAATATCGTCGGAAGCAGGGCGATTATAGAAACTCAATACGAGATAAAGCAACAAGAATGAAGCCGCTGAAAGTACAACCAGTCTGCTACTTATTATATTTATATATCTTTTCAAGGCTTCGGTTTTGTAGGATTTTAATCACTTTGTTTGGGTTGTGGTGAAGTTATTTTCATTCTAATGTTAACGGTTTGATTTTCTTACTTGATTTGTTTGTTACCAATGTAGGTGTCCGGTTAAAAAATCAATTCCAGCCAATATAAATCCACAGCTACCTAAATAACCTTTGTAATCGATATATGATTGGTCTCCTTTAGTTGGAAATCTTATTTAATTAAATGCACAACGAATCCTATTAGTATAAAAATAATTCCAATGATGATGTTTTTCATTACTATTAAATAATATTATCCCTTTGCTAGACCCTTTAAGTTAAGATTTTCATTTCTAATCTTACACATACTGAAAAAGTATCTGACTATTTACTACCAAAAGTAGTAATATATATAACATATTCTCCCCTGAAAAATCAACCCATTCCATAAGGAGCAATTTAAATTAAAGTTAAAAATCTCTACGGAGACTCAAATCTACTCTACGCCCGAGCGAATCTACTCTACATTCGAGTGTTTCGACTCTGCATTCGAATGAGTCTACTCCCCGCTCGAGCGTAGAGTAGATTTGAGTCTCCTTTGCTCCGTTTTGCTTTATTTAATAGAACTTCAATTGTTTGACCCATCTCATGAATAACAGCGGTATTAATAGCAAATAAAGAAACGCCTCGAAGGAATAAAAATCTTCGAGGCGTTTTTATGTCTGTACTATTGTAAAAACTGAAGTTGTTAAGAGTTGTTTTTCGTAATCAATTCCATTTTCTCGCCAAAATGCTGTGCAAAGGTACGCATCTCTTTAGCGGCTTCCGTCTCCCCGGTAGCACTGTCAAAAGTATCAGCCATAGATAATAAACATTGATGATAAAACTGTTTCATCTCATCCACCGTCATATCTTTTGTCCATAAATCAATGCGAAGCGTATTGTTTTCATTGGCATCCCACAATGAAATCATCAGCGATTTACACGAACTTTCTTCATTAGCGTCACTTGCATTCCAATCAATTTTCACTGGCAATTTATTTTCATCGAGTGATACTGTAAACTTTATTTCGGAGGTTTTCATTATATATGTTGTTATTATTGTTTTACTGTTAAATTGTTTCTGTTATATGTAGACGAATGAACCATTGAACTAATAAACCATTGAACTACTTGGTAGGCTTGTACTTCGCCTTGGTTAATATTTTCTGGGCATCTTTTTCATCGAGTAACTGTTGTAAGGTAATATCAGGATTTGATTTCATATATTTTTTCACAATTCGATAACCTATCCAATAGCCGATACGCGGTGGCGCTGCCTTATTGAAGGCAGTGGTAAACGGCCCATCCTTTGTAAACTTCATTATCTCTGCCTGATCAGTGGTATATATTAGCTTCTGTGCAATAAAATAACTCCAGACATTAAATTCATTTTGAGTGCAGTATTGAGTTTGTTTTACAGAATACTGAATCTTCAAGGTGTCGGGAGTCTCCGGTAGCAAGGCATCCGAAGCATACATTATTTTTCCAAGATAAATAATCTCACTCAAGAAGTCATTCTTATTCATGTTGTATGGGAAATCATTAAGCAACCAACCACGTATAGCATCAGGCATTATGTTCTCTCTGTTCATGAATTTCTTCTTGTAGAGTGGAAGTCCAAGAGCATCATAAAACTTGTTCTTACTGCCCATATACATTTCCAATCCTATGCCGATAGTGCTATCCAGCGTTACTACCGAATAATTAAATCCCGACATCATTGTAACAACCTTTGGTAGTTTCCGCTTCGGAAAATAATGTTCATAGTATTTAAAAGCCTGTGTGAAATCATTTTTAAGGAACTCCACATCAGGATATTCTTTCTTTAAATTTGAGTAGGCATCTTTCATATCGAGGTCGCGGATAAATCGTTTCAGCATATCAGCCGCAGATGAATCGGTTACACCTCCGGTATTTAAAACACCTGATATGTAGGAGTTGAAAAAGTTGCCATACTTGCGATGCACTTTCCCAACTGACTCTTTAATATGCAAGGTGTCGAGTGCAAACACATCTTCTTCTAGCCGGTTAATGGTAAGCTGCGGCACAGGCACATCAGCTACATCTACCTTCATCGTTGGCTCGGTATTGCAACTGAAAAGCAGAAAAAAGATACTGATATAGAAAAGAGATTTTATCATAGAATTAAAATAATGCTTAATATTGTACAGTTGATTAATGGTATTACCATACGTTTTTAAAAAATCAAAAGTATAAAAAATATGAAGAAGATATTATTATTATTAGGAATTGCAGTAACAACAAATTATACATTTGCACAGGATGAAGGCGGAAAAGATATAAGGAATGTTCGCTTCGGAATAAATGTAAGTCCTTCATTGGATTGGTATAAACCTGATGGAAAAATAATGACTGGCAATGGAATTGTTCCAAAGATTGGTGGTGGATTACTTGTTGAGTTTCGTTTGGCGAAAGTTGCATCCATTGCTACTGGGGCGCAAATCAATATGGCAGGCGGTAAAATAAATTATACTAATGGCGGACAAACTACACCGAATGCAAACACTGTAAGTTATTATTACAGCAATTCGGATGATAAAATAATTACATTTAATTCGAGCCCTGGAGCCAATTCAACTGCGGCTGACATCGCAAATTTTTATCAATCGAACACTCGCTATCAGTTAAATTCTCGTACTTACAGTGTTACGTATATTACTATACCACTGACATTGAAATTAAAAACCAAACAAATCGGTATGATGACTTACTTTGGAAATATTGGAGTTAATAATTCCATCAGATGGAGTGCAAAAGCAAAAGATGATGTTACCGATTGGAATTCAGGTGCAAATACTACTAATTCAAAGATAGATATTACTAAAGACGTTGCTTTGTTTCACGAAACATTAACTATTGGATTAGGCACTGAAATGAACCTTTCGGGAAGTACTTCCTTAACTTTCGGTTTGAATTATCTGTTAGGATTTACCAATGCTGTTAAAAGCACTTCTGATTATTTAATGAAACAAACCAACAATCCTTCAGGAGGAGGATACTCTCAGGATGGATTGCCGCAAAATATTAAAACAAACTCTGTAGTATTAACTATAGGTATTCTATTTTAGCAGATAGAATTCGTTTTTGAATTCCTTTAAATAACAACTAATCATTACTTATTTAACAATAGAAGGGGAACAGCCATTCCCCTTTTATTATTTTATTACTTTTGTCAACCACATAATTAAAGTGAAATCAATAACACACATATCCTTTTTCCTAATCTTATACATGATTGTAATAGGAATAGGAGGTGTTAATAAAAGTCTGGCTCAATCAGGCTATTCACCTGAAACAATACAAGACGACCCAATAGCAGCTGCATTGGACAGTTTAAGCAGTCTTAACCTTTTCGAGAAAGGGTATGCTAAAATAACTTACCCCAAAAGTAGCAAATACCATTTCGCACCAGATTCAATTCCTCGTTACGATGATTTAATATATGAATCTCGCCTAGCTAAACTAGATGCGGAGTCACCTTTCGATTTGCAATATAATAACGTAGTGAAAGGATACATAGAAATGTATGTGGTAAGAAAAAGGGAACTAGTGGCAAGGATGATGGCTCTTTCGCAATTTTATTTCCCAATGTTTGAAGAACAGCTTGATAAATATAATTTGCCTTTGGAATTAAAGTACCTTGCCATTTGCGAATCGGCATTAAATCCATTGGCACGTTCACGGTCAGGCGCCTTAGGGCTTTGGCAATTTATGTATCCTACCGGTAAACAATATGGATTAAAAGTGTCATCTTATGTTGATGAACGTTGTGACCCATATAAATCTACTGTTGCAGCCTGCGAATATTTCAAGTATTTATATAGTCTTTTCGGTGATTGGCAGATGGTATTGGCTGCCTATAACTGTGGTGAGGGCAATGTTGTAAGGGCAATAAGAAGAAGCGGAGGCAAGAAAACTTATTGGGAGATTCGTCCGTTTTTACCTTATGAAACACAAGGTTATGTTCCTGCATTTATTGCTGTAAACTATGTGATGAGCTACACCGCAGAGCATAATTTATATACCGCTATTCCTAAGAAAACATTCCTGCAAGTGGATACTGTAAGCGTAAAAAAGGAACTTACATTCGAAAAAATATCGGCAATATTGGATATTCCTATGGAAGAAATTCAATACTTAAATCCGAGTTATCGTAAAAGAGTAATACCTGTAACAGCCGATGGACAAAGCATATTGACATTGCCTACAAATAAAATGGGGGCATTTATTACCAATGAAGCAATAATTTATAATATTAGTAAAAGCGATTCGTTGGAGAGCCATCAGGTGCTTGCAAAGCAGGATGTCGCCATTACGCATTCTGTAGTAGCAGGTGAACATTTAAGCAATATCGCCAAGAAATACAATTGTACAGTGGAAGACATAAAGATTTGGAATGGTATTACATCGAATACGGTAAAGCCTGGAAAAAAGCTAGTATTGTATGTTAGTCAAATAAGAGCTGTAGTTAAAACAGAAAAGAAAGGTACTGCTGTTGTAGAACCCAAAATAACCGTCACACCTGAAAAGGTTTCATCAAAAGGAGGTTCAGGGAGCTTCAAATATTATACTATTCAAAAGGGAGACTCATTATATAAAATTGCACAATCATCAAAAACAACAGTTGATGAAATTAAGCGACTAAATAACTTTGGTGAAAAATATAATCTCTTGCCGGGTCAAAAGATTAAAGTAGGCGTATTATAAAGGTGAAAAATGCGTCAAACACAAAATTAATTAACTGGGCAATATTTATTGCACTTGCTTTAATTTGGGGGAGTTCATTTATTTTAATGAAGCGTGGCTTGGATGTTTACTCAAGCGATGAAGTTGCCGGCTTACGAATTCTAATAGCATTCCTTTTTCTTTCTCCATTAATATTTCGGCATGTAAAAAAAGTTCAACTGCCAAACTGGAAAGGCTTTTTTGGAATGGGACTTTTCGGTAATTTTATTCCTGCATTTTTATTTACCAAAGCGGAAACAGG
>CAIRRW010000338.1 GCA_903881065.1 uncultured Bacteroidota bacterium | reverse complement strand
TGAAATAATTACAGGTGTACGAAATATTGTGAGAGATACGCGTAAACATGCAGATATAGTGCTTGGTGCATCTACACGAAGCGGTATTACTTTTCTAAAATGTCTGAAAGCTTTTGCATTGGTTAATCGTCGCACATTTGTTACAGAAGACGACTTGAATCAATTGACATCAGCGGTACTCGATCATCGATTGATTTATAGAAACAAGGAAGCAAAACAAAAAGCATTGGCTTCTATTCTTGCTAAAGAACTGGATAGGTTGAGCAGATTGAAAATTACAACCAATGCAAATACGTATGGTCAAATTCCGTTATAAGCATGATGCCACAGATTCACAGATTAAAATTAATTTGTGTATTGTATTTTTAATCTGTGGCCTAAACAAGCTATACTATAATCAATGAACAAACTACTTTTCATATTTACATTCATCATTTGTCTTGTTGTGGATTTCAACATTGCAGTGGCGCAAAAGAACCATGCGGCACGCTATGAAATTGATGCAAAACGAATAGGCGTTTTGCCGAATGATAAAGATGCTTTGCCTCGAAGCCGTGAGTTCATAAGGCTCGACAGCACTTATTATGTTGGATGGATGTATGAAGGGCTTTATAAATTTGACAGGAGTTCGGATTATCTGGGATATAAAAATGCGATACATCCTTTGCAGAAAGCGTTTGATTTAATCACTAAGGATTTAGGAAGTACTTTCAAAAAAATTTTCTCTTCACCGATGATTTACATGGACAATCAGAGTAGGTTTAACGATTTGTACATGATTACCGAAGCACTGCAGCAGGATTATAATAATGTCGAAATGCCTGATTCAGTGATGTCGATGCTGGATAAGATTGATACTTATAATTTCCAGAAAGACTTTTTTTCTACGAATAACGAACGTGCCTGGATTTATCATCGTTATCGTTTTTTCACTTCTGACAAATATGATTTCCTAAAAAACTCAGTGGAAGAAAATGAGAAGATGGCGTTTCGCTCCTGTTACAAAGGCTTTGAGAGGATTCAGAAAAATCAATCTACTAATGATTATTGGTTTGGACCGCATCAGGCAGACGATGATAAATTGATTATTTATCACAACCTTGCTATATTCCATGCTTATAATATGAACTACGACAGCTGCGAATTTTATTATAAAAAGTTGGAAGAAGGTAATCGGATTCTATGGGGAAACTATGCTGAACTGCAAATGGAAATCGGAAGTTTTGATAAGAGTATGGAATACTTTTTAAGGCATCAAAACCTCCGCGAACATGGACTTGACGAGCGTTGTTATTTTATTCCTACACTCAATATTTTTAAAGCGAATACAAAAGAAGCAATTAAATATACGCAGGAAAAAATTAACAGAAGCGGCTCCACTCCTGGTTTTGGATGGTACACCATCGCTCTTGCTCGAAGTTATTTGTACGATGGACAATTGGATAGTTGTGAATTCTTTTTGACTAAAGCTGCCAATTTCAAAGAGGTTCATATAGGCACT
>CAIRRW010000337.1 GCA_903881065.1 uncultured Bacteroidota bacterium | reverse complement strand
TCCGGATCAGGATTAGCTACTCGTCCTTCTGTTAGTGGCGAATTTGCTCCTACTTCACCTTGGGATTGGAGAAACGAATTGGTGCAAATGCACTTGGATACGGGTTACACATCCGTTCTAGTTCGCTTTAAGGCAACGTCTAATTATGGAAATGATATTTATATTGATAATATAAATGTTGCGGCTTCTGCCGGTATCAATGAAATCAGCAACATATCAGCAGTGAATATTTACCCGAACCCTGTTTTAACAAATGCGACTATTGATTTCACTCTTTCTGAAACTAGTGATGTTTCAATATTGCTGAATTCTATTATTGGTGAGGAGATTATGAAAACTGAATTAAGTAATGTTTCGATAAATAAAACCACTTACCAAATTAATACGGAAGGAATACGTAGTGGTTTATATTTTGTAATGCTTAAAACTTCTAAAGGGGAAATCACAAAAAAGTTAATTGTAAACCATTAATTTTATTCAATAGCTAATCAACCCCTTAATAACAATTAAGCTATTTTGCGATCACTAGTTTTTTGGTGGAAATTGTTTTATCTCCTGCTATTAACGAATAAAAATAAATTCCCGAATGTAAATCTTCGGTATCAATTTTTACAGTTCCCTGTTTATCATTTATACTTATTTCTTTCACTTGTTTCCCAAGCATATCATACATAATTATCTTTGATTTCGGCGATTGACCTTTGATATCATATTTTACAAAAACCTCTGATGAAGAAGGGTTGGGATACGCTTGTGATAATGTTCCTGTTAAATTAAGTTCATTTATACCGGCTGCAGTAGGATTATATTGTATTGTAAACCCTGCTGTATCATTTCGATAAGAAGTATTAATATTGTACACTTGATAATGCACCTTACGAATTACGGAAGCTGGGCCGCATACAAAAACAGAATGGAAGCCACTATGTGCATATTCTATTGTATCTCCCCTGCTTAATGTATCAGCATGAGTGGAAGTGGCAGTTGTAAATGAATAACAAACACCTCCCCAGCAAAATTGTGATGAATCCTGAACGTCTTCGGTATAAACTGTTCGTTGAACTTTGTAGCTATTGATAGCTCTTGACGTATCAGTGACCAAAACATCAAAAATTGTAGATGAATTAGGTGTTGTACTTATATAATATACCGTATTGTTAAGTACATTTTTGTTTTCATCCATTATTCGTAAGTTTTGGCTATAGCCAATCAATATATATGAAAACAGAAGGATGCATGTGAAATTTTTTTTCATTGATAAAGAGATAGATTAATGAATTATTTTTAAATATTCAGATGACAAAGGTAACTAAAAAGAAATAAAGACTTGTGTTAATTCAACTCAAACTCATTTTACTACTTTGTTTTAATTATTTAAACCTTTATATATTGAGTCGAGCGCTTTACTATCTTCCACTGTATTGGATTAACATAAAGCAAATGATTTACTGGCTTTCGTTGCATTGGATCGGCATAAAGCGTTTGCTCCTCGTTTTAAAACTTCAAATTCGGTTTCATTTCCTCCAAAATTCATTAACTTACTTTTATCACTTTCCGCTACTATCTTCCTTTAAATAAGGATAATCTACTTCAGACCATGAACAAATAACAAACAAACTTCTCTTATTGTCAATAATTTCAAGATTTTGAACCTTTTTTACTTTGCAAATCTGACTTTAAAACTAATAAATATCATATTTCTTGGTTATCTAAATAACAAAATGTACGTTTGCACCTTATTAAATTATTAATTAAATCAAAAATATAAGAAATGAAAAAAATTACAATCTTATTCAGTGCGTTATTATTGAGTAGCGCAATGTTCGGTCAGGTTTTGTATTCCGAGAATTTCAGCGGACTTACTCTTAACTCAGCAGGAGCAGCAGCTGTTCCAACGAACATGCAAACAATTAATGCGGATGGGTTAGCTGGCAACACAGCAACAAACGACCCGCCTTTTAATGCGGCACCATTTACAACTTCAGCATGGGCAGCTTTTACTATCGGAACAGACACTGTTGCGGTAAGTACTTCTTGGACTACTACTGCCGCAGCAACTGTTGATAGATGGTTAATTACTCCTCCTATTTCTGGAGTAACTGCATCAACTGTTTTGGCTTGGGATGCTGAAGCGCCTGATGCATCATATCCTGACGGATATGAAGTATGGGTTTCTGTGGCTGCCGGCGCGAATGCAGGTACCGTATTAGCTACTGACTTCACCGCTATCCCTGCAAACGAAGTATATAATATTGCTTCTGAAGGGTCTGGTGCTTTCGTTTCTCACAACATAAGTTTAGCATCATTTGCAGGACAAACTGTTCGTGTTGCTTTCCGTAATCACAGTACCGATATGTTTCATTTATATATTGATAACATTGTTGTAGTAAATCCAGCATCAAAAGAAGTAGCTGCTTTATCAATAGCAAATATTCCTAGTTATGCGCTAGTAGGTACACAAACAGTTAATACTGTTATGTCTAGTCACGGAGGTGCAACTGTTGCTACCGCTACATTACAATATAGTGTTGATGGTGGTGCTCCGGTATCTCAAACTTTCAGTCCAAATATTGGCTACGGAGGTACTTATACTGCAGTATTTACAACCCCTACAGCTAGTTTAGCTGCAGGATTACACAACATCAAATCTTGGATTTCTGATGTAAATGGTACAGGCTTGGATATTACAACTGCTGATGATACTGCTTATTGGAATTTATCAGTAATGACTACAGCTCCGATACACAATGTTTTATTGGAAGAATTTACTGGTGTAGGTTGTGGATATTGCCCACAGGGTGCAGTTTCTTGTAAACAGGAAATTGCTACTGATCCAAAAGTTGTTTGGGCAGCAATACATGAAACAGGTCAAGGTGCTGACAATATGAACATAGCAGACGGCACAACAGTTACTAATACTTATGATACTGGAGATCCAAGTTATACACTTGATAGAAGTGATATGGGAGGTTCTTATGGATATAACGCCGGTGGTATTAGTGGCTCAACTGATTTGATGGATTTTACACCAATTGCAACTCGTGAAACTAGTTTAGTTCCTGCCACTGTATCCTTAACTAATGTTAGTTTTACCTCAGGTACTCGTACTATCAGTGCAACTGTAAATGCTAACTTTGCTTGTGATGTAATTGGAACCTTCGCTTTAAATTGCTATGTAATAGAAAATCGTGTTTATGGTCCAGTTGCTGCAACTACCGATAACGGGTGGAATCAACATAGTTATTTTTTTGCGGATAATGTATCTCAGTATTACAATATAGGTTCTACTACTTCACCTTGGTCAGGCGGTTCTTCTGGTGTTGCCGGTTTATTTCCACTTGTATACCAACATGAGCATGTTGTTGAAAAAATGATAGGCGGTCCTTGGGGCGACAATACAGTAATTCCTACTACATTGGTATCATCAGGAAGTACTTTAAATAAAACATTTACATGGACATTACCTGCTGCAAATCCAGGAGGAGCGCATCAATACAATGATAACAACATTTATATTATTGGTATCCTTCAAGAATACAGCAGTACAGGAGATATTGCACACAGAAGCATCCTTAACGTTGTACAACAAAAACTTACTGCTGCTCCGGAATCAGGTCTTTCAATGACAGGTGTTGAAGAAGTAACAACAGACTTCGGAACAGTTTCTGTATATCCTAATCCTGCTTCTACTTTAGCTAATATTGCAATGAGCCTTAACAGTGATGAAAATGTAACTGTTAATATATACAATGCATTAGGAGCAATTGTTTACAGCGAAAATAATGGTAAATTGTCAGCAGGTGAACATTTAATTAACATTAATACGGAGCATTTTGCTAATGGAATTTACAATGTAACCATCAATACAGGCAAAGGAATGATTACTAAAAAAGTAGTAATTAATAAATAATAATCTTTTCATAAACAAATCAGTCCTTCAAAATAATTGTTGGACTGATTTGTTTTTTAATAAAGAAACTAAACAGAATAAAATGAAAAAATTAGTTGTTGGAGTTATTTTTGTCTTGGCGGTATTTAATAGCGCGGTAGCACAAACTATTGAAGGACAAAAAATAGGTGCTGCAGATGTTAAAACAGTAGATGGCAGAACCGTTAATTCATCCAAATTTTCGAATGATGGAAAACCGTTGATTATTAGTTTTTGGGCTACGTGGTGCAAACCCTGCAAAAAGGAACTTGATGCAATAGCCGAAAACTATGTTGAATGGCAAAAGGAAACAGGAGTAAAATTAATTGCTGTTTCTATTGATGATTCGCGCAGTGCAACTAAAGTAGGGACAGATGCTAAAAGTCATAATTGGGATTATGAAATTTATATTGACGAAAACCAGGATTTTAAAAGGGCAATGAATGTGAATAATGTTCCGCATACTTTTATTATTGATGGAAAAGGGAATGTAGTATGGCAACATAATTCTTATTTAGATGGCGATGAAAATCATCTTTTTGAAGTATTGAAACAAGTTGCCAAAGGCGAAAAAATTAAAGAATAAATATTAAACTTTAGTTTGTTGTGAGAAAAAATAGTTTAAGAATACTCTCCTCAATTCTATTTGGAGTTCTAATTAGCAACTTCTTGGTTGCACAAATTACTGCTCCTAATTTAAGTAGTGTTAATCTTGGTGAAATACACGGTAACATTCAGCTGGATGCACAATATTACATCCCGGATTCAACAATCGGCGCACCTAATGTTCCAGAAAAAATGCTGTCGAATGGGTTTGCAAATTTGATTTATACACGAGGGAAATTTACTGCAGGAGTACGTTATGAAAGTTATTTGAATGCCTTACAGGGTTTTGATTCGCGATATCTTGGTAATGGAATTGAATATCGTTTTGCTGATTATAAATCCGACCAGTTGGAAATAACAATTGGTAATTTTTATCAGATGTTTGGTAGTGGCTTGATATTGCGAAGCTATGAAGAACGCGGATTGGGATTTGATAATGCGCTGGATGGTTTCAGAATAAAATATGAACCTTATAAAGGAATATATTTAACAGGACTCACCGGCAAACAGCGTTCCTTTATGACAGAAGGACCCGGTTTGGTACGTGGATTTGATGGTGAGATTCAGCTTAATGAAACATTTGCTAAACTTGCCGATAAGAAAATGAAAGTAATGCTTGGTGGAAGTTTTGCAAGTCGTTATCAGGCAACAGATAATCCTGCATTGGTGCAGCCTTTGAATGTGGGTGCTTCTGCCGGTCGTTTTCAAATCAGCAGAAATAATTTTAATCTTAATGGAGAATACGCCACTAAAATTAATGACCCAACAATTGCTAATGGAAATATTTATCGCAAAGGTGATGGAGAATTGCTTCAAGCAAATTATTCTGTAAAAGGTTTTGCCGTGTCGTTAGGTGCTGAAAGGGCTGACAACATGAACTTCCGCTCTGACAGAAATGCAACTATAAATAATCTATTGTTGAATTACACTCCTGCATTAAATATTAATCATACGTATAGTTTGCTAACTTTTTATCCATACGCATCTCAACCGAATGGCGAGTTTCAGATGTCGAGTGAAGTTAATTGGAAAGCAATAAAAAAACCGGATTATAAACTGGACATCACTGTAAATTATTCAGGAGCCAATGATTTGGACACTACGCATTATAATTCAAGTGATGATTTAACTCGGCAAGGTTATAAAACAAATTCCATTTTCATGGGAAAGACAGTCATCTTCAGAGATTTTTACACAGAAATAAATCAAAAATTTGGAAAGAAAACTAAATTATCATTGATATACGCCTATCAGGTTTATAATAAGGAAGTGATTCAGGAACCCGGGACACCCAACACAATTTATTCACATATTGTTGTGGCGGATTTATCTTACAAATTACAGGGTGAAAAGTCGATGAGAATAGAATTGCAAAATCTAACTACAAAACAAGACAAGCAGGATTGGGCGCAGGCATTGGTAGAATACACATTTAACACACATTGGTTTGCTGCCGCACTCGACCAATATAATTACGGAAATAATTTAGTGAGCGAGCGTTATCATTATTATAATGCTACTGTAGGTTATATAAAAGGTGCATCCCGAATTACTTTAGGTTATGGAAAACAACGGTCAGGAATATTTTGTGTAGGTGGCATTTGCAGGCAAGTTCCGGCTTCCAACGGAATTACATTGAGTGTAACCACTAGCTTTTAATCAGTAAATAATTATTCAATGAAAAAGATATTTTATATAACTATTATTTCTCTTGTAGTATTTTACACTTCTTGCGATTATGTTGCAAATCCTTATCCTGCTAAGAATACAAATATAAGTGATACTACATCCTGCTCTATATCTACGTTTCCTACCGTTACTTCTCATATTAAAAAAATACTGATTGAAGATTTTACTGCTCACACGTGTACCAATTGCCCTAAAGCAGCTCGTTCCATACATATTGTCGATTCAACTTATCCAGGGCAGATAAATACTATTGCTGTACATTGTAGCTCGCTTGCCGCACCTTCTTCATCGTTTGATGCCGCTGATCTAGGTTCTTATATGGATGATTACCGAACAATTTTGGGCACTACTTATGACAATACTTTCGGCGCTTCTGCATATGGTTTGCCAGAAGCGATGATAAACAGGAAGGACTATAATATGGGTACACTTTCGCATCTTAAAATGTACCCCTTTTCTTCTTATGTGGCTGGTATTATTGCCGAGCCGTCTGTTGTTGATTTGCAGATTAATCTTAATTATGATGCATCTACAAGAAAAATATGCTGTGCCATTCGTGATTCTTTTTTGACTGCCAAAACAGGCACTTTTAAACTTGCAGCTTTAATTACACAGGATAGCATTATTGGCTGGCAGGACGATGCCGACCATAATCCATCAAATGTTTCCAATTATATTTTCAATCATGTTCTTCGTGATGCAATAACACCAACTGGTGCGTGGGGCGAACCTTTGATAGTTAACGGAGCAAGTTCTGGGCTGAAACAAATCCGTCATTTTGCATACACTATTCCCGCTGCATATAAAAACATTAATTGCATTCCGAAAAATTGTCATATTATAGTGTATATTTACGATACAACTACCTATGAAATCATTCAATCAGAAGATGTGAAGGTTATTCCATAGAGTC
>CAIRRW010000336.1 GCA_903881065.1 uncultured Bacteroidota bacterium | reverse complement strand
GATGCGGCTTTAAGGAGTTTTAGAAAAAGGCTAATACAAAATCACATTATCAATTAATCTTACCGAATTTAGCTTTACGGCAATGCAGGCAACCGCAGATTTTGAATTTTTGAAATCAGTTATTGATAGTAAAGTTTCGGAATCAACAATTTCGAAATACTCCACATGGATCATAGACTCTTTAGCATAGTAATTAGCAACTACCTCTTTTAGTTGATTAATTGGGTGAGTTTGATAGATTTCTTTAATAAAGAAAAGTAGTTTTGATATAGAAGGAACCTCTTTTCGTTCTTCTTCAGTAAGCCTCCTGTTGCGTGAGCTCATTGCCAATCCATCTGCTTCCCTAATAATAGGACAGGTAATTATTTCGATGGGCATCTCTAGTTGTTTTACCATACTTTTTATAATGGAAAGCTGTTGATAATCTTTTTGTCCGAAGAATGCCTTGTTGGGATTAACTATTCGGAATAATTTACTAACCACTTGTGCAACACCATTAAAATGCCCTGGTCGGTGAGCCCCTTCCATTACTTTGTCGAGTAAGCCAAAATCAATTGTTTTGCCGCAAGTCCAAGTTTTGTCTTCAATATGATTTTTCTTGTCATTTAACTCTTTCTCCGAATAAATTTCCGGAATCTCAGGGGCAAATAGTATATCACAATTTGCTACTTTTAGTAATTCCAAATCCGCTTCTAAAGTTCTAGGGTATTTCTTTAGGTCAACAGAGTCGTCAAATTGGGTAGGGTTTACAAAAATGCTACATACTACTAAGTCGCATTGCTCTTTTGCAATTGAAATCAATGAGATATGTCCCTGATGCAATGCTCCCATGGTGGGGGCAAAACCAATAGTTTTATGGTTGTTACGTAAATTATCTAAGTGGTTTTTAAGCTTTTCTACAGAATTAAAAATAATCATCAGCACTATAATTGTTGAAAAGTGAGCAAAATCAATCCTAAGAGAGCAGACTTTCCGATGAAACGCGACAAATCTAATATTAATACTTTGAAATATCGAATAAATTTACTTACTTTTGCATTCTTTTAAAAACTAATCCTAAAATTGTTGAACATTATGAAGAAGAAAGAGAAAGCTAGAGTTCTATTTGTTTCACAAGAAATTACCCCTTATTTAGAGCATTCACCTATGAGTTCTATAGGTCGTCACCTTCCACAAGGAATTCAAGAGAGAGGACGCGAAATCCGAACATTTATGCCAAGGTTCGGAAACATTAATGAGAGACGAAATCAGTTACACGAAGTTATTCGTTTGTCAGGTATGAATCTAATAATTGAAGGAAATGACCACCCCTTGATTATTAAAGTGGCATCAATTCAAGCTGCTAGAATGCAGGTTTATTTTATTGATAATCAGGAATATTTTGAGCGTAAATACGCTTTAACTGATAAAAAGGGAGAACATTACACTGACAATGATGAGCGCGCAATATTTTTCTGTAGAGGTGTAATAGAAACAGTGTCAAAACTTGGGTGGGCTCCTCATGTGGTTCATCTTCAAGGGTGGATGACTAGCCTAGTTGCTTTTTATTTAAAGAAGGCCTTTAAGGATAACCCACTATTTGCAGATACAAGAATTGTTTATTCAGTATATGATGATGAATTTTCAAATCCTTTACATAAAGATTTTTCTAAAAAAGTAATGCATCCAGGAATTGAAAAGTCGGATTTGGAATATTATAAAACTCCTACATATGTTAATATCCAGAAACAGGCAATTGACTTAGCTGATGGAATAATAAAAGGTTCTGCAAAGTTACACCCTGAGTTAGAGAAGCATATAAAAAAATCCGGAAAACTTGTTTTAGAGCATATTGTTGGAGATGATTATATTGATGCCTATTCAGAATTTTATGATGCAGTAATGGAACAGGAAGTGGCAGAATTAGTTGATTAATAATTTTATGATTTTAAATAATAGAAGAAGTTCCAAAACTTTGCTCCCATTCGGAGCAAAGTTTTTTTTAGTATTATTGGTTTCTGGTTTTGTTGTTATTTTATCCTCGTGTGATAAATCAAGTCCTGTTGGATTAGATGTGCAGCCAAAGAATGATATATTAAATGTTGCGTATCAAGATAGCACAACCTTAGTAACACGAACCGTAAAAGAAGACTCCCTTCGAACTGACCAAGGATTGATAACAAGCGGATTGACCTTATTAGGTAAGTACAACGATCCGATTTTTGGCATGACAAGTTCTTCTTTATATGCACAACTATCGTTTAATAGTAATATTTACCCTACTTCTTTTGGTACCAATCCTCATTGCGATTCAATAGTAATGATATTGGATTATACTGGAAGTTATTATGGCGAGAATAATGGTAGGACAGCACCTAAAAAGCAAACAATAAATGTATATCAATTACTTGACAACATGTCCGCTTCTGTTTCATATTATTCCGACACCACTCTTCACTACATTGTTGGCGATGACTTGGTGAATGGTTATACGTTTACTCCAGAAATTCCTGACTCAACCTATGCTGAAGGTTCCTATACTTATCCGTTTCATAAGGTATATAGACAACTGCGTATACCAATAAAGAATAGTTTTGGTCAGACATTAATTAATGATCGTTTAACTAATCTCGAAACATCAAATGCAGCCTTTTATGGCATATTCAAGGGGTTACTTATTACTGCCGAAAACACTTCTGGATTAGGCGTAGGGGACGGTAGAATAATTGTGTATTCTTTGCCTAGTTCAAATGTGAGGCTTTACTATAATTATCTTGGTTTAAATTATGCCGGTACTAGGGATTCGCTTCGTCATACCTACTATGATTTAAAATTAAATATCGGAGAGATCTTTTCTCATTTTAATGCAGCTTCAAGAAAAGGATTGTCTAATTCAACCGACTTGAATATTCAAGTGAAAGATACAATCAGGACACATAATTACGCAACTACTTTTATTCAGTCTGTGGCGGGCGTAAAAACAAAAATATATACCCCATATCTAATGAATATGGTTAATAATGGACCTGTTGCCATTAACAAAGCAGAACTTGTTGTCAGCGTTGTTTCTCCAACCACAAAATATGATGGAACAGCGTATACACCTCCAGCCACACTTTATTTGTTTGGAATTAATGATGATGGAACAAGTTATGTTTTACCTGATTTGATTTCAGCACCTTATTATTACTATGGAGGATTTAATGCAGGTAATTATAAATATTCTTTAAATATTACTCGTTATATTCAACAGGTATTGGATAAAAAGTTAAGCAATAATGGAATGTATTTATTGGTTCCTCATATAAGTGCTGCTACTACGGCCTCTCGTGTGGCAGTAGGAGGCGCAAATCCAAAAAATCCTGATGGAAGTGCTAATGCATACCAAATGAAATTAGAAATTACATATACCAAATTACATTAAAAGATGTGTGGGATAGTAGCATATTTAGGAAATAGACAGGCATACCCTATTTTAATAAAAGGGTTGCAACGCCTCGAGTATAGAGGCTATGACAGTGCAGGAGTGGCAATGGTTGATAATAATTCCCTAAACGTATACAAGTGTAAGGGGAAGGTTGTTGATTTGGTAACTTTTATCGGACAAAATGATACTAAAGGAAACATAGGTATTGGACACACACGTTGGGCCACTCATGGAGAGCCGAATGATGTGAATGCTCACCCTCATTATTCAGCTTCCAAAAATATGGTGATGATTCATAATGGAATCATTGAAAATTACGCGCCTTTGAAAGCAGAATTAATAAAACGTGGCCACATATTTATGAGCGATACGGACACCGAAGTTCTGATTCATTTAATTGAAGATATAAAAGAACAAGAAAATGTTCGTTTAGGCGAAGCAGTTCGTATTGCGTTGAATCAAGTTGTTGGTGCGTATGCTATTGTAATTCTTTCCAATGAAAATCCTGATGAACTATTTGCTGCTAAAAAAGGCAGTCCAATGGTAATTGGAATTGGAGAAGGCGAATTTTTTATTGCATCTGATGCTACTCCTATTGTTGAATATACCAAAAATGTGGTATATATGGAGGATGAGGAGATTGCAATTATTGAACGTGGCAAGGAATTAAAGATTAAAACGATAAAGAATAAGGTGAAGACTCCTTATGTTCAAGAGCTGGAATTGCACTTGGAAGAATTGGAAAAAGGAGGTTACGACCACTTTATGTTGAAAGAAATATACGAACAGCCTCGTTCCATCAAGGACAGCATGCGTGGTCGGATTAGTTCGCAAATGGGAATTGTAAACCTTGGTGGAATTACCGAATACGAGCAAAAATTCTTGCATGCAAAACGTATTATTTTTATTGCTTGCGGTACTTCTTGGCATGCTGGTTTGGTCGGTGAATATTTATTTGAAGATCTTGCACGTATTCCTGTTGAGGTGGAATACGCGTCTGAATTCCGATACCGCAATCCGATTGTTTATGAGGACGATGTAGTTATTGCTATTTCACAATCTGGTGAAACTGCTGATACATTGGCTGCAATTGAACTTGCAAAATCGAAAGGAGCTACAATAATAGGAATATGTAATGTCGTTGGATCATCAATAGCTAGAGCAACACATGCAGGTTCTTACACACATGCCGGTCCTGAAATCGGTGTAGCATCAACTAAAGCATTTACTGCACAAGTAACCGTTCTTACATTGATGGCACTGCGAATTGCTTTTATGAAAGGAACAATTTCTTCATCGCGTTTCCATCAATTATTAAGCGAACTCGAAGTCATTCCAGAGAAGATAGAGAGGGTATTGTTGAAGAATAACAAAATAAAGCAGATAGCCGAAGTTTATAAAGATTCAACCAATGCCTTATATCTTGGTCGTGGATACACTTTCCCTGTTGCTTTGGAAGGTGCTTTGAAGCTGAAAGAAATATCTTACATTCATGCTGAAGGATATCCTGCAGCCGAAATGAAACACGGCCCAATTGCTTTGATAGATGAGGAAATGCCGGTATTTGTTATCGCAACTCATGGTGCATCATACGAAAAAGTAGTAAGTAACATCCAGGAGGTTAAAGCCCGTAAAGGAAAAATTATTGCTATTGTTACTGAGGGAGATACTCAAGTGAAAGATATGGCGGATTATACGATTCAGATTCCGGAAACGGATGAAATATTGGTACCATTGGTTTCGGTAGTTCCTCTGCAGTTACTTTCCTATCATATTGCTGTAATGCGCGGTTGTAATGTTGATCAGCCAAGAAACTTGGCAAAGTCTGTTACCGTGGAATAATACAAAAGGACAATTTTTTAAAACAAAAAACTTTTTACATTTTGTAAAGAGTTTTTTGTTTTATGATAGTAGTGTTAATTCAACAATAGCTATCACTACCTAAAGGTATATACTATTTAACCTATTCTTTAATCAGTTTAAGAACCTGTTTTTTCCCTTCCGAAATAATTGTAACAAAATAAATACCTGGTGCTTTATTAAGCGTTAAGTTTATCTGCCACGTTTCGTTCGCCATGCTGGTAAATATTAATTTGCCAACTACATCAGTAATACTTACTGTGGTATTCTTTTGTTCTTCCGAAAATGAAATTGTCGTTTGGCTGGTAAACGGATTCGGATAAACAGCAGCAGAAATGTTATTAGCCAATTCATTCATTCCCAAATTTACAATTGCTACGCAAGCCGAAGTATCAACACAGGTTCCCAACGAAACAATTACAGCGTAATTTCCATCCGCCGGGGCAGTATAACTTTGATTTATTTCCCCGGGAATAAGTGAATTTCCAGTACCGCAATTAACCCATTGATAATTTGCTCCTGCTTGGTTAGCTGTAATAGTGGCGCTGCTTACTGACGTAGTGAACACCGGTGATGGATTCACCGTTAAAGTAGCAAAGTCCGAATTCACAGCAATACAGGATGTTAAAATACATTGATACGTATATCCATTCATTGCTCCAGTAGCACCTGTTATGTGCAGCGTAGCTGTGCTGTCTCCCGAATAAACACTTGTGTTTGTAATATTAGTAAATCCCGAACCTGTATTTACCTGCCATTGATAAGTCGCTACTCCCTCAGCAGCTATTATAAACGAAGCATTCGTTAACGAACAAACTGTTGCTGAAGCAGGTTGCGAAGTAATAGAAAATGGCGTTATTTTTCGTACTCTATTGTTACTTTGGTCGCCAATAATCACATCCCCCGCAGCATCAACTGCCACTCCATAAGGATTATATAATTCCGAAGCAGCTGCACATCCGCCATCACCTAAATAAGCAGCTGTTCCATCGCCGGCAAGTGTGGAAAGAATACCTGTGCTTGCTGTTACTTTTCTTACCCTATTATCATATCCGGCGAAATAAATATTACCCGCTGCATCCACCGTTAATCCTGATGGTTTACTTATCTGAGCCGAAGTTGCCGTAGTGCCATCACCAACGAAACCGGAAGTTCCTGTACCTGCCACAGTGGAAATAAGTCCGCTGCTTACCGTTACTTTCCGTATTCTTTGATTGGTAAAATCGGAGATGTAAATGTTGCTTGCCGCATCCAGTGCTACTCCAATCGGGTAATTTAATTCTGATGTATTAGCTGCCACTCCATCGGATGAATAACCTGCAGTTCCGGTACCTGCAACGGTAGAAATAAGTCCCGTACTTGCCGTTACCTTCCTCACTCTATGATTGCCGTAATCAGCTATAAAAATATTCCCATTAATATCAACTGCAACGCCATATGGCGTTTTTAATTCTGCAGTAATTGCCGAAATGCCATCACCCGTATAACCTGCAGTACCATTTCCTGCCACAGTAGTAATAATTCCAGTACTTTTAGTTACTTTTCGTATCTTATTATTCCCCCCGTCAGCAATATAAATATTCCCCGCTGTATCCACTGCAACACCGCACGAATGCCATAGTTTAGCCGAAGTAGCAGCAAATCCATCACCCGTATTGCCTGCTGTTCCCGTGCCCGCTACAGTTGTAATAATGCCTGTGCCCGCCACTACTTTTCGTATAGTATTATTACTATATTCAGCTATATACATGTTTCCTGCAGCATCAAATGCAATTCCTGCCGACCCATTCAACTCTGCAGCAGTAGCCAAGCCATTATTGCCCATATATCCGCTCGTGCCATTGCCCGCCACAGTTGTAATAACCTGCGCCTCCGCCGATAACATCGCCATTACAATTCCAATAATAAGTAATACTTTCTTCATTTTATATAAGTTAAACAATTATAACATTCTTGTATCAACATTGATTAATAAAGTAAAATCATCATTTCTCTGCCGATAAATCCCTTTTTATTAAATCATTATTTTTTTATTTCCTTACAAAGATACTTTCTTTTTCTAATCACTCTACTTTTAACTATTCTAAATGAAAATCGATTCCAACAAATTCACATTCAACTTTCAGAGAGCACCATCCTCCAAGTTGAAATTTATGTTGATAAAAATAAGTAACTGTTTAAATTTTATTTAATAATAATTTTAAGGAAGCTAAATAAATCATAGCTTGACTTGATTCTAGTAAATATTCAAAGTCCTTACTTAACCTTCTAAAACTTTCCAGCCAAGCAAATGTTCT
>CAIRRW010000335.1 GCA_903881065.1 uncultured Bacteroidota bacterium | reverse complement strand
TATGCGCCGCACGTTGCAGAGGAATTATGGAATCAGTTGGGACATAATGATTCTATTACTTATGCCACTTTTCCTGAATGTAAAGAAGAATATCTTGTAGAATCTTCGTTTAATTATCCAGTTTCTTTTAATGGTAAAACACGTTTCTTCCAGGAGTATGATTTATCTTTAACTAAAGAGGATATTGAAAAAGAAGTGATGACTTTGGAACAAACACAAAAATATCTGGAAGGAAAAACACCCAAGAAAATAATAGTGGTACACAATAAGATTGTGAATATTGTCGTTTAGGCATTAAATATAATTGGCACATCGTTTGCCAAACTGTTATCATAAAACATCAAATATGAAAAAGTTAGTTTTAATTGGAACAGTTGTAATAGCAGTAACTACAGTATTTTTAGCCTTTAAAACTGAAAAAAAGCTTCCTTTTATTCCTCAGGATGAACTAACAGCCAAGGATTTGCCAATACTAAAAAACGAAGCTTTCAAGCGGGGTGAGGTATTAACATTCCGTCTGCATTATGGTATTATCGAAGCCGGGATTGCTACCATTGGAATTACTGAAGAAGCAAAGGAATTTGGAGGCAGAAAAACGTACCATGTTGTTGGCTTTGGAGCTACACAGGGAACATTCGACTTTTTTTATAAAGTACGCGACCGTTACGAAACTTATATTGACGAGCAATCTCTTGTTCCGTGGATGTTTTTAAGGCGCGTGAATGAGGGCGGATATAAGATTGAACAGGATTATGTTTTTAACCGTTATAAACAAAAAGTCGATGTTGGTAATGGGGAGATGTTTCCTATAGAACTCAATATGCAGGATATGTTGTCGGCTTTTTATAATGCCCGCAACCTCGATTTGTCAAATGCAAAACCCGGTGATTTGTTCTCCTTAAACTGTTTTATGGACAAGGAAGTGTGGCCTTTGAAAATCAAATTTATCTGTAAAGAAACTGTTACCACTGATTTGGGAACGTTTAAATGTTTGAAATTTCATCCTATTGTTCAAAAAGGAAGGGTATTTAAGCATGAAGAAGATTTGAATGTTTGGATAACCGACGATAAAAACCACATTGTTATAAAAGGACAAGCCGATGTGCTGGTCGGTTCTATAAAAGCCGAGTTGACTTCTTATGCCAATCTGGCAAATCCTGTTTCAAAAGTAGAGTAAGATAAAGGTAAACCGATTTTCATTTTTATCTTTAAATTCTAAACATATAAATTTGATTAAAGAATAAAAACTACATTTGTCAACATTATAATATTTATAAAATAGCTAAATTTAGTTATACATAACATGTCAGAAAGTGTAAAGGAACAATTGACCACCGTAGAAACCGCCAAAAAATTGGGCTTGCTGCCGGATGAATACGAGAAAATTAAAACCATTTTGGGCAGAACGCCTAATTTTACTGAGTTGAGTATCTTTTCGGTGATGTGGAGCGAACATTGTTCGTACAAAAATTCGATCGTATGGCTTAAAAAACTTCCCAAAAAAGGACCGTTTATTCTAGCAGAAGCTGGAGAAGAAAACGCAGGATTGGTTGATATAGGTGATGGTTTGGCATGTGCATTCAAAATCGAATCGCATAATCATCCTTCCGCATTGGAACCTTATCAGGGCGCTGCAACTGGTGTTGGAGGCATCAACCGTGATATATTTACGATGGGTGCGCGACCAATTGCTCAGTTAAATTCATTGCGTTTCGGTGATATTAGTCTAGAGAAAACCAAGTGGCTTGTAAAAGGAGTTGTTAAAGGAATTGGTGATTACGGCAATGCGTTTGGCATACCTACAGTTGGCGGCGAAGTGTTTTTTGATGATTGTTATAATGTAAATCCGCTTGTAAATGCTATGAGTGCAGGGATTGTAAAAGTGGGCGAAACTATTTCCGCAACTTCCCATGGCGTTGGAAACCCTGTATTTATAGTAGGTTCGGCAACTGGCAAGGATGGAATACATGGAGCAACTTTTGCTTCCGCAGATATAACCGAAGATTCAGCGAAAGATTTACCGGCAGTGCAGGTAGGAGACCCGTTTCAGGAAAAATTATTATTGGAAGCAACTTTAGAAGTTATTAAAACAGGTGCTGTTGTGGGTATGCAGGATATGGGTGCAGCAGGCATCACGTGTTCAACCTCCGAAATGAGTGCCAAAGGCGACCATGGTATGGAGATTTGGCTGGATAGAGTTCCGACACGTCAGGCAAACATGCAGCCGTTTGAAATATTACTTTCCGAATCGCAGGAACGAATGCTGATAGTGGTGAAGAAAGGACGTGAAAAAGAAGTTCAGCAGGTGTTTGATAAATGGGATTTAAACTGCGCAATGATAGGCGTGGTAACAGATACCAAACGGATTAAGTTTTTTGTAGGCGACGAATGTGTTGCAGATGTTCCTGCCCACGATTTAGTGCTTGGTGGTGGAGCACCTGTATATCATAGGGATTCGAAGGAACCGGCTTATTTTAAAGAATCAAAGAAGTTTACTATTGATGCGGTTGAAGAGCCGAAAGATTTGAAAGCAGTGGCAAAATTTTTAGTTGGTCATCCTAATATTGCGTCCAAACAGTGGGTTTATAACCAATACGATTCGATGGTTGGTACTGCAAACATGAGTACCAATGCCCCTTCCGATGCTGCCATAATAAACATAAAAGGAACCAATAAAGCCATTGCTTTAAAGGTTGATTGCAACTCGCGTTATGTAAATGCCGACCCGGAAAGAGGCTGTGCAATTGCCGTTTCGGAAGCCGCACGTAATATTGTTTGCAGTGGCGGAGAGCCATCAGCAATTACCAATTGCCTGAATTTCGGGAATCCTTATAACCCTGAAGTATATTGGCAGTTTACAAATGCAATTAAAGGAATGGGATCAGCATGCATTAAGTTTCAAACTCCAGTAACTGGCGGTAATGTTAGCTTTTACAATCAATCATCATATGAAGGGCCTGTTTTCCCAACAACAACAATTGGTATGCTGGGAGTGTTGAAAGATAAATCAACAAGAATGACATTGGATTTTAAAAACGAAGGAGATTCAATATATTTAATAGGCAGTTCTAAAAACGACATATCATCTTCCGAATATTTATTCTCTTATCATAAAGTAAAAAATACGCCTGCACCAGCATTCAATCTGGATGAAGAATTTGAAGTGCAGAAAGCGGTGAAAACAATTATAAAGGAACGTGTAATTCAATCGGCTCATGATTGTTCCGATGGGGGCTTATTTATTGCTTTATTGGAAAGTGCAATGCCAAACGGCTTAGGATTTAATATTAGTTCTGATGACTCTATACGCAATGATGCCTTCTTATTCGGTGAAGCGCAGAGCCGTGTAATTGTTTCCGTAAAAAAAGGAGATGAAGATAAATTCATTGATTTAATGATGGAATCTCGTGCAGAGTTTGAATACTTAGGGGATGTAGGTGGCAAGGAATTAATTATTGATGAAGAAAAATTTGGAACTGTTTCAGAATTTAAAAATACGTTTGATAATTCATTGGGAGAGTTGCTGAAATAATAAAATTGCTTAATATTGTATATTATTTAGATTAATGCAATATTTTTTCCCATTTCATTTTTAAATGAAATTAAGAATTTCCTAAATGAAAAACACATTACTATCAATTCTATTCTCATTAGTTTCTTCATTCACTTATTCTCAAAATAATTATTCTGAATATTATAATAGTGCGTTAATTAATGATTCATTAAAAGATTTTCCAGCTGCAATGCATGATTTGGATAATTCATTGCAATTAAAACCCGAATTCGATAGTGCCCTTTGTTTATTAGGACTTATTAAGTTCAAACAAGGTGAATATAAAGAAGCGGTTAGATTATTTGATAAAGTAATTAAACTTAGTCCGAATAATTTCGATGCATTATATGGACGAGGTAGTGCAAAAGCTCAAATGAAAGATTATAGCGGCGTAATTAAGGATTTTAATAAGTGTGTTCTGATTAATTCAAACAACCCAAAAGTATATTATAATAGAGCATTGGCAAAAGGGTATTTAGAGGATTATTCTGCAGCTATTTTAGATTTAAATAAGGCTCTTGTTCTAGATGATAAATATATTAGTGCATATTATAGTCGTGCTTTCTGGGAAGATCTTTCTGGTAATTATGATGAAGCGATCACAGATTATAAAAAAGTAATTCAATTGGATGTCAATTATCGGGAGGCATACATGGGTATGGCAACTGCGATGTACCAGCATGGTGAGAAAGTGGCAGCGTGTGAAGTGCTTAAAACAGCTGCTGAAAAAGGAAGTATTATGGCGGAAGAGATAATTAACAAATTATGCAACTAAACTGAATGATTAAGAAAATTACAATAATTAATTTAGGGTTTCTTTTTTTATTATGCCAGTGTATTTTAGCACAGAACATTCACTATGCACCTTATCAAAGAAATGTTGGATGTCAACATTCTTACTTGGGAACTGCTACCATTGTTGTTACTAATTATGGGAATTATGGAGGTGTTCAACGCACCCCATATACTTATGTTTGGAGCAACGGAACAACTTGTACAACCCCATACTGTGATACTTCATCTACAATTACTGATTTAGAGGTGGGAACTTATACTGTAACTATTACCGATGCACAAGATGCTGATTTTGCATCCTATGTGTTTACAATTGTTGAAGATGTATGTCACATGGCTCCTGCTCTTGTTTTTACTCCTAATGGAGATGGAATTAATGATACATGGTACATTAATAATGCTTATCTATTTCCTAATTCAGAAATCTTAATTTATAATCGTTTGGGGCAAAAGGTCTACGATCACAAAGGGGTCTATGATAATCAATGGGACGCTAAAGATATTTTAGGTGTGCCATTGCCTGACGCAGCATATTATTATGTTATCTATGAAGATAGAACAGACAAAAGCTCTATTGTTAAAGGATGTGTATCAATAGTTCGTTAATATGAAGAAACTAATTGGGATATTCGCATTATTATTGATGGTTGATGCTTCTTTAGCGCAGCAATCAGTACAATACACTCAGTTCACCTTCAATGATTATGGATTAAACCCAGCTGTTGCAGGAGCAGCTAACGGAATAAATTTTGTTGCAGGCAGAAGAGTTCAATGGCGAGGTTTCGATGGTGCGCCTGCAACAAACTTGGCGAATATTACAAAAGCATTTGGTAAAAAGGGATACCGACATTATTGGCATGGAGTAGGTGCCTATGTGGAACAGGATAATATGGGAGCATTTACTACTCAGGTTGTTTATGTGTCTTATGCTATTCATTTTAAAATATCTCCAAAGTTTAGGTTTAGTTTCGGAATTGCTGGAGGGGTTAAACAAACTGCCCTATCAAATATAGTATTTAATTCATACGACCCCACTTTCGATCCGAAGAATAGAGTTGTTAAAGTTCCAGACATAATTCCAGGATTATATCTTTACTCCAAAAAATTCTCATTAGGTATTTCCATGCGCAATGTTTATAAAAATACTCTAAGTTTCGGTAAAGAACAGCTTGGAACTGGTACTGGAGTGTTGCTAGTACCAACCGCTTATGTAACAGTAAGTAGAAAATTTGTTTCTGGAGATTATAATTTTATTTCTGTTCCTGCAATAAATGTCCAAACTGATTTCAGAGGCATTCCTTCAGGAAATCTTAACTTTATTACCTATTATAAAAAACGAGTTGGGTTAGGCATAAATTATCGTATTCATGATGCAGCTTCAGTAATTTTGCAGGTCCGAATTTGGCAGAATTTAGTTGTTGGTTTTGCATACGATTATACCATTTCCCGCTTTCATATTGCAAAAGCTAACTCAGATGAAATAATGCTAGGTTTCACGCCTATGATGAGTATTGAAGAACTTCAAAAATACAGCACTTCAGACTGTCCAAAGTTCGAGTTTTAATTCTATCAAATTGATTTCGTGAAAAAATTTCTTGGTAAGTTATGGCATTACATGTGGAAAACAGCGATGTGGTTTTTCATTATCAGTATTGGTTCTGTTATTTTATTTCGCTGGCTACCTGTTCCTGTTACTCCGCTTATGCTTATCAGATGTGTGGAACAGAAGATGGATGGCAAGGAAATGAAACTTAAAAAACACTGGGTTCCTTTTGAAGAAATCTCTCCTAACCTGCAACTGGCTGTTGTTTGCTCCGAAGACCAGAACTTTATTAAACATAATGGATTCGATTTTGAAGCTATTGACAGAGCAATGGAGTATAATGAGAATCATAAAAAAACAAGAGGAGCAAGTACGATAAGCCAACAGACGGCGAAGAATGTTTTTTTGTGGAGTGGTAGAAGCTGGGTACGCAAAGGGTTTGAAGTGTATTTTACTTTTCTGATTGAAACCATCTGGAATAAACAAAGGATAATGGAAGTATATTTAAATGTGATAGAAATGGGCGATGGCATATACGGAGCTGAATCTGCTTCCAAGATATATTTTCATAAAAAAGCGAAAGATTTATCAAAACCGGAAGCATCATTAATTGCAGCCGTATTGCCCAATCCATTGAAATTTTCGGTTACCAGTCCGGGTGGTTATATAAGCTCCAGAAAAGACTGGATTCTCAACCAGATGGCGCTTTGGGGCGGTGTATTGAATTACGAAAAAGTGGAGGAAAAAGAAGTTCCTGCAAAGAAAAAGAAATAGATTTTTCAACTTCCCTCCTACCCTATTTTTTAGTTACCTTTGCACTCCGATAAAATTTATAATTCACAATTCATAATCTATAATTTCTAAAATATGTCAAAAGGATTTTTTACCGTTCCGCCACCAGTGAACGAACCCATTAAAAGCTATGCTCCCGGAAGTGCTGAAAGAAAAGAACTTCAGGCGATGCTTAAAGAATCACGCTCGAAAGAACTTGATATCCCCATGTATATTGGCGGAAAAGAAGTGAGAAGCAATGACAAAATTCGTCTTGCTCCGCCACACGACCATAAACATACGTTGGGATTTTTCCATAAAAGTAATAAAGACCACGTAAAACAAGCTATTGATGCTGCTTTGGCTGCTAAGCCGAAATGGGAAAACCTGGATTGGGAACACCGTGCAACTATATTTTTGAAAGCTGCCGAACTTATTGCAGGTCCTTACCGTGCAAAGCTGAATGCCGCTACAATGCTTGGCCAGAGCAAGAATGCGTTTCAGGCGGAGATTGACAGTGCGTGTGAAATAATTGATTTCCTTCGTTTCAATGTGATGTACATGAGCGAGATTTACAAACAACAACCTCCTGTAGCAGGCACCGGCTATGGTGTTTGGAACAGAGTGGAGCAGCGTCCGCTGGAAGGATTTATTTATGCACTTACTCCTTTTAACTTTACTGCTATTGCAGGCAATCTTCCTACATCATGCGCTATGATGGGCAATGTGGTGGTTTGGAAACCATCGAACACGCAGGTATATGCAGCAAATGTACTGATGGAAATATTTATGAAAGCAGGTTTGCCTGCCGGAGTAATTAATTTAATTTATCCTTCGGGACCTGATGCAGCGGATGTTGTATTTGCGCATCCCGATTTTGCAGGTATCCACTTTACAGGCTCTACTGAAGTGTTTCAGAGCATCTGGAAAACAATTGGCAACAACATCAGCAAGTTTAAAACCTATCCAAGAATTGTAGGAGAAACAGGTGGAAAAGATTTTGTGATGGCTCATTCTTCTGCCGACCCTAAAGTATTGACTACTGCGCTAAGCCGCGGTGCGTTTGAATATCAAGGACAAAAATGCTCGGCAGCTTCACGTGCTTATATCCCGAATAATCTTTGGGAAGAAGTAAAAGGTTTGTTGCAGGCTGATTTGAAGTCAATGAAAATGGGACCTACAGAAGATTTCACTAATTTTATTAATGCAGTGATTGACGAAAAATCTTTTGACAAACTTGCCAAATACATTGATAACGCTAAGAAAGATAAGGACTGTGAAATAATTGCAGGCGGAAATTACGATAAATCAAAAGGATATTTTATTGAGCCGACTGTCATCCGAGTGAACGACCCATATTATGTAACAATGTGCGAAGAGCTGTTCGGGCCGGTGCTTACATTATATGTATATGATGCCGATAAATATGAAGAGACGTTGCAAATTGTTGACAAAACTTCTATCTATGCATTGACAGGCGCTATCATTGCGCAGGACAGATACGCAATTGAACAGGGAACTAAGGCATTGAAAAATGCTTCGGGTAATTTTTATATCAATGATAAACCTACAGGAGCAGTAGTAGGTCAGCAGCCATTTGGCGGGGCGCGTGCTTCGGGAACAAATGATAAAGCAGGTGCAATGATTAATTTATTGCGTTGGGTATCGCCACGTACTGTTCGCGAAACGCTTGTACCGCCTACTGATTACAGATATCCGTTTTTGCAGGCTGATTAGTTAATATCAATAGAATATTAAGATTAAGTTCGTCATAAAAATGAAAGGCTCAACATAACTTTACAAAGTTACGTTGAGCCTTTCATTTTGGATATTATAGCTAAACCTAATGTTTTTTATACCAATTTTCAATTAGGTCAGTAAATTCATTCTCGAATGAAAGTCCTTTATCTTGTGCATACCAAAGGTGAAGATTCTTAACAAATTCATCATGTGATGCAGTAGGATTCGCAGCTTTAAATTCTTTTACTTTCTCTTGAATAGCTATTGGTCGAGGACCCCATTCCCCCACCAAATGTTGAGTGGAAGTAGCCAGACAAATTAATTTTGGTATGGATTTAGAACCATTGGTAAGATGCATATTCATTATATCTTCATGTTCATCCCTGAATATAACTTTCAGATGAATGCGAGTATTCAGCTCTGCTATTTTAGCAATTATAGAACTAAGTTGTGCTCCATCTCCGCACCAAGATTCAATAAGCAGCAGCCAGTCCCAATCATAATTTAGTTTATTTACCACACTTACAGTATGTTCGCTTAGAATAAATGTTTTGTAAATCCGAATAATTCGTTGCGAATTTATTTTCGTTGCTTCAATCCGTTCTGCGGTTTCTTCGCCAGAACTTTTCCCCGTTTTTACCAGATCAGCAACAATCTTTTGGAATTCTAAAAAGGTATATGCCTTATTAATTTTATATTCCGAAGTTTCCATTTTCGTATTCATATTTTGATAAGTAACTATTCAATTACTATTAATTTCTTTATCCTTTTTAATTGCTCACGAAGCACTTCCTTATTGCCTTCTCCAAGTTCGTTATCAATATCTTTAAATCTAAAATAAATATTCTCCAATTGCTTTTCATTGAATAAAGTAGTGGCTATTTCAAACACTTCTTCATTCTCCACAGCAATATGGTCAGTTAATGCTTCCACATACTCCTCCAACTTGTTTTGTGCAGAGGAATATTTTTTGTCCTTTGTTAATGTTTCTATCTCCGCTATCAATGCACGAAAATCCTCGTGATTATCAAGCATTTCTTTCACCACACCGGATTCCAACAACTCATTTGCTTTAATCATTTCAGGAAATAAAATTTCCTCTTCCTTATAATGATGATATTTATCGGCATACTCTCTGAAAAAAGAAATCAGATCAAACACTTGTTGTTCGTATAATTTAGGCGTTTCAATTTTTACATGCAATTCCTTTGCAATCGAAATTGCATCCATAATCAATTCATGTTCCTCATACAGAAGTTCTACCGCTTTATTCACTTAAAATTAGTATTAATGATAACTACTTTCATGCTTATTCTAATCTAAATATTGCTGAAAGGATACCGTAAAGGACGAAATAATTGAAGATATATTACATGATTTCAATCATAATGCCTATTAACAAAAGTCCACATAGGTTATATTATTTTGAGATGGTAATAATAAAGTTTGACACCACCTCCCTATTTCCAGTTTTCCCGTCTAACAGCATAAATAAGTTCATGTAAATATTCATCGGTTTTAATTAGAACCTTTTCAAGTTTTGCTTCGAGGATAAAATTATTCTTTTCAAGAACCTTCTGTGAAGCAATATTTGTAACGAATGGGCGGGCAAATACACGATTGATATCGTATGTGGCAAATGCAAAATCAACAATTTCTTTAACTGCTCGGGTTATTATTTTTTGCCCCCAATAAGGCTCAGCTAACCAATAACCAAGTTCAGCATTTTTCCTGAAAATGTCCGATTGAGAATGTATGCCAATCCCGCCTACAGCATGCCCATCAATATCAATTGCAAATATGTGAGTAGGGTCATCTATAGTAGCCATTTCTATAAATTCCTTTCCCGCTGTTTCGGTATAAGGGTGAGGAATCTATTTGTAAGATTTTTTGCAACATTCCAATTGTTTGCATAGTTAACTAAGTTTCCTAAATCCGAAATGGCCCAAGGCCTAAGTTTAAATTCCATATTAAATTATTATTTTCAAGAACAATTATACTGATTTTATTTGTGGTATATATTCATTGATTTAACGTGGTTTAGTCCTCAACAATTATTCCATTTACATAAGTTTGATTTGTGTTAAACGTATAATCGTATAAATAAGAAATTGCAGTTTACATCAAATAGATAATAAGAAGGAGCAGGTTCATATTTTTATTGCAACTCCACGGTACGCTGGAATTGGCGATACAATATATATTGAAAGGAGTGATAGCAGCACCATTTAAAATGGATGATTTTAATAATCCATTGGTTTCTAAATTATTAATCCGTACTTTTGAAATAATTGAAACTTCTCATCATAAAAAATCAAG
>CAIRRW010000334.1 GCA_903881065.1 uncultured Bacteroidota bacterium | reverse complement strand
GTAAGCATTTAAAATCATAATTGCCAACGGCAATCAAAATCATAATTTATCCTTGTTTTCTTAATAAATCAGCGTTCCAATTACAGTAGCCCGTCCCGAACTTATTTCGTTATCTTCAACACTTTTAAAACATTAAAATTAAATGGTGTATCTTTGTAAAAATTAAATGACAGTAGAATGAATTGGCAAGAACATATTGTTTCAGATAAAGATATATTATTAGGGAAACCAACCATAAAAGGAACACGAATTTCTGTTGACCATATTGTTTCGTTATTGGCACAAGGCTGGACAGAACAAAAAATATTGGACAATTATCCTCGTCTTACCAACGAAAGCCTAAAAGCTGTGTTTGCTTATATTTACGATTGTATTCAGGATGGTCTTTTATTTTCCCCTTCCAATAATATTGCTTCATAATAAAACATAATGAAGTTACTTGCCAATGAAAATTTTCCTTTAGACAGCATAAGATTATTATTTCAGCAAGGCTTCGATATAAAATCAATAGGCATTGATTATTCCGGTATTACCGACAGAGAAGTGATGCAGATTGCTATTAAAGAGCAACGCACTATTTTAACTTTCGACAGAGATTATGGTGAACTAATTTTCAAACACTTTTTAAAACCCGAAAAAGGTGTTATTTACCTTCGATTAAAACAATTTGAAAGTGATGAACCTGGTAAAATACTTGCTCTATTATTTTCAAATAAGGATTTTATTTTTGAAAGAAAGCTAACAGTTATTTCCGCCGATAGCATCAGACAAAGAAGTTATTAAATATATTTATTATAAAATAACACCAAGTGTTCCGAAGAAGGAATGGGATGCAAATAATAAAAGGTTAGGAATATAATCAACGCTGTTAGCGAAATCTTTTAAATCATAACAATCAGTGGAATCAGCGTACCAATAAAGAGAAGATATAAATGTCTCGAATTTTAGTGAACCAGTTTGCCTACTTCTATGGCAGCTTTCACAAAATTGACAAATAAAGGATGCGGATTGGCAACCGTACTTTTATACTCCGGATGAAATTGAACACCCACAAACCAAGGATGGTCAACTATCTCAACAATCTCTACCAAACCTCCATCGGGATTGATGCCTGATGCAATCATTCCTGCTTTCTCGAAGTCTGCCAGATATTCATTATTGAACTCATAGCGATGACGGTGACGCTCTGTAATTTCCTTGTGTTTATATATCTCCCAAGCTTTAGTACCTTCAGTAATATTGCATGGATATGAACCAAGACGCATGGTTCCGCCTTTTTTAGTGATAAGCTTTTGTGCTTCCAGCAAATCAATCACCGGATTAGTAGTGCCGGGATTCATTTCGGTAGAGTTGGCATCTTTGAAACCAAGTACGTTTCTCGCAAACTCAATCACTGCACACTGCATCCCAAGGCAAACTCCCAAGAAAGGAACCTGATTTTCGCGGGCATATTTAATTGCTGATATTTTCCCTTCTATTCCTCGTTGGCCGAACCCCGGTGCAACCAAAATACCTTTTAATCCTTTGAATTTCTGATGAACATTTTCATCATTTATACTTTCCGAATGTATCCACTCAATATTTACTTTACAATCATTTGCAGCACCTGCATGTATAAATGATTCCGAAATGGATTTGTACGAATCTTTTAATTCAACATATTTACCAACCAAACCAATGCGTACCTCATGCTTCGGATTTTTTAGCTTGTGCAGAAAATCCTTCCATTTATTTAAATCAAGGTTCTCACTCACCGGCAAATCCAGTTGATTAAGTACCACTACATCCAACTGTTCTTCTTCCATAAGTAAAGGAACTTCGTAAATAGTTCCGGCATCTCTGGCTTCAATCACAGCAGTGGGAGTAACATTGCAGAAAAGTGCAATCTTATTTCTTATATCTTTATTAATAGCATGTTCTGTTCTGCAAACAAGTATATCCGGTTGAACACCGTATTCCAATAATAGCTTAACCGAATGCTGAGTAGGCTTGGTTTTTAATTCGCCAGTGGTAGATAGATAAGGAAGCAGCGTAAGGTGAATAACCATTGCGTTTTTTCCCAATTCCCATCTCAACTGACGTACCGCTTCTATATAAGGCAACGACTCAATATCGCCAACAGTACCACCAATTTCAGTAATAACAAACTGGTATTTGCCTGTTTTGCCAAGCAATTTAATTCTGTTTTTTATTTCATCCGTAATATGTGGAATCACCTGAACAGTCTTGCCAAGGTAATCTCCGCGGCGTTCCTTTTCTATTACAGTTTGATATATTCTTCCAGTAGTAACGTTATTCGCCTGCGAAGTAGGTGAATTTAAAAAGCGTTCGTAATGTCCTAAATCCAAATCTGTTTCAGCACCATCGTCAGTAACAAAGCACTCTCCATGTTCGTATGGATTAAGAGTTCCGGGGTCTACATTAATATACGGGTCGAGCTTTTGAATAGTAACAGTGTATCCGCGGGCTTGTAAAAGTTTGGCTAACGAAGCAGCTAATATTCCTTTACCAAGTGATGATGTTACTCCTCCGGTAACAAAAATATATTTAGTAGATAACGACATAATACTATAAAGTGTTGATTTTAATCCTTAACCAGAGGATGTTTTAATGGGTTGGGCAAAAGTAAGAATTATTCCCTCTTATTCTACTTAATGTTGAAAAATACACATAATTTTTTTCACAAACAAGAAACTTTTTTGAAAGAAAGTAACAAAATAAAAATTAAAATATGGAAAGAATAAAAGTAATGTCGTTTGCATATGAAAAAAACATATCTTTGCAGCCCAATTAATAAATGCGGATGTGGCGTAATTGGCAGCCGCGCCAGACTTAGGATCTGGTGCCGAGAGGCGTGGGGGTTCGAGTCCCTTCATCCGCACAGAGTAAAACCGTAAATTGTTTATAAAAACTATTTACGGTTTTTTCGTTAGTAATAATGTCTTCATCATCACTAAATAATACACACTCTTAGAGGGAAAAACAATGACCAGACTAACTAAAGATTTCTATTTAAGAAAAGATGCAAAACTTCCTTATCGGGTTATGATGAACCTTTAAAATTAAAATATTAAATATGTATTAATGTAAGTTATCTTTGATGCGAATTATAAACAGACTGCGAATAATATGAAAATAAAATTCCTTGGAGCTGCACAAACTGTTACTGGCAGCAAACATTTATTGATGCCGGATGATGGCAAAAAGATTTTACTCGACTGTGGTTTCTATCAAGGCAGGGGTGCCGATACGGATGGTATGAATCGTGTATTTAACTTCGACCCAAAGGAAATAGACTATCTTATACTTTCACATGCTCACATTGATCATTGCGGTAATATCCCAAATTTAGTGAAACAAGGCTTTAGAGGACCAATTATATGTACGCCTGCCACAAAAGATTTATGTAAAATAATGCTTTTGGATAGTGCGCATATTCAAGAATCTGATGTTCGCTATATAAATAAGAGGCGGATGAAGAAAGGAGAGGATCTTTTGAAGCCAATCTATACAATAAAAGATGTAGAAGCTTGCCTTCCTTTATTGGTAGGCGTTAAATACAATACAGAATATGAAGTGTACGAAAATCTTAAAGTAACATTTACCGATTCAGGGCATATTCTGGGAAGTGCAGGTGTAAACATTCAAATAAAAGAAGAAGGTATTACTAAGAAACTTTTCTTTTCCGGCGATATAGGTAGATACAATGGCTCAATACTTAAAGACCCGCAAATATTTCCTCAGGCTGATTACATAATTACTGAATCTACTTACGGCGACAGACTGCATAGTGACGGCACCTTCAGCGAACAACAACTATTTGATGTTGTTTATAACACTTGTATCACAAAAAAAGGAAAAATAATTATACCTGCATTTAGTTTGGGCAGAACTCAGGAATTGGTTTATGCACTGGACAAAATGGAACATAAAAAGATGTTGCCCCGCATTAATGTGTATGTTGATAGCCCTTTATCTGTTAATGCTACCAACATTATGCGCAGCCATCCCGAATGCTTTAACAAGGAAATTATTGAATACATGAAAACAGATTCCAATCCTTTTGGGTTTGACAATCTGATATATATTCAGGATGTCAATGACTCTAAGAACTTAAATGAACTTAAAGATCCTTGTATTATCATTTCTGCTTCAGGTATGGCAGACGCCGGAAGAATTAAGCATCATCTTGCGAATAATATTTCAAACCCTAACAATACTATTCTAATCGTTGGGTATGCCGAGCCTAATTCTCTTGGAGGCAAACTAAGAAAAGGAAATAAAGTGGTGAAGATTTTCGGTGTTGAACACGATGTGAAAGCGGAAGTAATAATCCTTGATTCATTCAGTGCACATGGCGATTATAAAGAGATGATAAAGTATCTGGATTGTCAGAACAAGCAAAAAGTGAAGCAACTATTTCTTGTTCACGGTGAATATGATGTTCAAATGAGCTATAAAGAAAAGTTAACTGCAGCAGGCTTTCAACATATTTCTATTCCTGCTCAAAATGAGGTGGTGGAAATAAATTAAATAATAAATTGATTTGTAAACGTGGTTTAGTTTCCCAACTCTTTATATGCCTTCCAAACAATATTCAGGTCGTTCTGAATTCGATAATCTTTAGAGTATGCAAGATGCAGGCGGCTTCGGGTATCTTCATTAATACTGAAATTCTTAATTGCATCAACAGGAGAAAGTACAGAAGTCCTGAGTTTAGGCAAATGTTCATACTTATTTTCACCGTATCCAACCCATGATTTAAAACCAAATAAAACTGAGAAAATGTTCTTAATAAATCCAACTTTATTAACCTGAAATAAGATTAACACTGGAGAAACAATCAAAAACAGAATGCTTGCTAGCACATCAAACAAGCGTTTATTACGTTTGTTTTTTGATTTACTTATTGAGTTTACATCAATAATGTACAAGTCGCCGGCTGTATCAATAGAGTTACTTCCTATGATTGATAAACTTTCAGGAGGAGCAATTTTAAAATCAACTGCTGCAGAAACAAGTGTATGCATATAATCAATTATACCCTGTGACGATATATCACGTGAACAGAATATTACTTCATTTATTTTATATATCTCAATTACTTCACTTATCTGATTAATGTTTCCAACGTAATCGGGATGGTGAGTTCCATTATCGTCGGCACTGATAAAACCAAGAAAACTAGTGTTGATATTTGTCTGCTTAAGTAAGTTATGCACCCGTTCAAACTCTTCCTGCTTACCAATAATAACAACACGTTTGCTCATATCCGGATTCAAATTGAAAGACTTGAATCCTGCAATATGAAAACTCAGACGTGAAATCAAATATGCCAACACAGTCCAGACAGTACCTAATAAAATCAGTGCCCTTGAGAAACGATAAGCTTCGGGAAGTAATGCATATCCTATTAAAATAATACCTGTCCCGATAAGTACTCCGCGAACAATCTGAAATAATCGAACTGGTTTGTCATATCCTCCACTCAAATAAACGGTGAACATCCACAAAACTGTATATACAGGAAAGGCAATTGAAATGAGTGTTTCGGAATAAGAACCACCAGTAATAAATTTAAAATTATGGGCATAATAATTCTTAATCAAAACCAAGCCAATCATTATTAAACCAAAATCAAACGCAGGCAGTGCAATTGATTTCAAAAAACGAATAAACAAAGCGGCTCCTGCTCTTAAATAAATAGCGAAGTTTATTAAATTTGAAAATGTTTTGGCATTGTGCTGAGAGAAATGCTTCTTTGCAAATATTACCATTGCACGGTAAAAAACAAAAACATAATTTACACTACTCTTTCTTGTACTCTCACCTTTGTAATGTATAATACGGGTTTCGGGGAAGTAATAGTTTTTGTATCCTCCTAGTATAATACGGTACGACAAATCAATATCTTCACCATACATAAAAAATGTTTCGTCAAGCAATCCGATTTTATCAAGAACTGATTTACGTATCAACATAAATGCTCCTGAAAGTATTTCAACCTCGCTGGTTTTATCTTTATCTAGAAAGCCAAGGTGATATTTCCCAAAATTCTTTGACTTAGGAAACAACCTTGAGAAGCCGAATATTTTATAAAAAGCAACGGAAGGAGTGGGCAAACCACGCTTTGATTCGGGAAGAAAGTTTCCTTTTCCATCCAGCATCTTCACTCCTAGCCCTCCTGCATCAGGATGAGCATCCATAAAGGAAACAACCTTTTCAAATGTATCTTCTTCAACAACAGTATCAGGATTCAGTAATAAAATATATTCCCCTTGAGCCACTTTTATCGCTTGATTATTGGCATAAGAAAAACCTGTATTCTTTTTATTTTCTATAAGTTTCACTTCAGGAAATTTCTCTTTGACCATAGCCACAGAGCCATCTACGGAATTATTATCAACAACAAATATTTCAGTGCTGACGCCTTTCGCTGCCTTGAAAACAGAATGAAGACATTGCTCCAGAAAATGCTGGACGTTGTAATTAACAATGATTACGCTTAGTTTCAATTTGATGTGCTGATTATGGATTAGCTGATTTGCTAATTTTCTTGGTAGATGAAATGATTTTACTTAATACTTTGATGATACTTTCTATTTGAAGTAAAAGACTATCACAATTGGGATAATTATCTGAATGCTGACAGAGAAGCAACCAATATTTTGTTTCTTCTGCTTCTTTAGCTGATATTTTTAACTTATGTATAAAATCTGCTTTACTTTCTGCATGCTGCGATTCATTAACATTTGCCCCTATACTTGTTCCACTTCTAAATAGTTGATTGGATAAGTTATATTTTTTCAACACTTCTAATTTCTCAGTATAAATTAAAATTGCCAATGAAAATTTAAACGCTAAATCAACAATTAAATTCTCTTTCCTCTCTTCCATCAACAATCATTTTAATAAATTAATTCATTTATCAGCACATCAGCGTATCGTCTAATCAGCATAGCCTCCCTATTTAACAGAAAACGTGTTTTCGTAAAGTGTACGATTAACGATGGAACGACCTAGTGTAACCTCATCTGCGAATTCAAGCTCATCGCCAATAGACACTCCGCGAGCGATTGTAGAGATGGTCAGATTGAATTCTTTTAATCTTTTATAAATATAAAAATTAGTTGTATCGCCTTCCATGGTAGTACTTAACGCCATTACTACCTCTTTTATTGCCCCAGAGGAAGCTTTTTCTACAAGTGTTTCAATATTCAAATCTGAAGGCCCTACTCCATCCATTGGTGAAATTATTCCTCCTAAAACATGGTACACTCCTCTGAATTGCAGTGTGTTTTCTATCGCCATAACATCTCTAATATCTTCCACCACACATACTAAACCTTGCTCTCTATTGGGATTGGAACAAACTTCACAAAGTAATTTATCAGATACATTATGACATCTTTGGCAATAACGCAATTCGTTTTTCAATCTAATAAATGAATTGCCAAATTGAGCCACTTCACTTTCACTTTGTTTTAATAAGTGAAGCACAAAACGCAAAGCTGTACGTTTACCAACCCCTGGCAGTTTACTGAATTCGTTAACTGCTTCTTCTATTAACTTTGATGAAAATTCCATTGGCTCAAAAATACTAATTTTTACTGATGTTTAATGTACTTAAAAGTAGAAGTAATATGTACTTTTACACACTTAAAGTTAATAAATGAAATATCATAGATCGACGGTAAATGCAGTAGTAGAAACAGTTAGGCAAATATTTGCCAACGGCATTTATGCTGATAAAGCAATTGGTTCAACATTAAAACAAAATTCTAAATGGGGGTCGCGCGATAGAAATTTTATTGCTGAAACCTGTTATGAAATGGTTCGATGGTATAGATTGATTGAAGAAAGTCTTTCGGAAGACGATGTTAATTCCATTGCTCATTATTATAAACTTTTTGCTGTATGGCAGTTGATTAAAGGAAATGATTTACCTGATTGGGATGAGTTTAAAACTATTAATAAAAACAAAATTATTGATAATACTGAAAGATTAAAATCAATAAGAAAATATAGAGAATCAATACCTGACTGGCTGGATGAACTGGCATCTAATGAATTGGGAGAAGATGTTTGGACGAAAGAATTATCTGAATTAAACAAAAGCGCGAAAATTGTTTTAAGGGTAAATACTTTAAAAATATCTTTAGATAAACTTCAGCAAAAATTACTTACGCATAATATTGAAACATCAAAATTAGATGGTTATCCAACTGCATTAATTACGGACAAACGCCAAAACTATATTGCGCTTGAGGAATACAAACAAGGACTGTTTGAAATACAGGATGCTTCCTCGCAGCTGGTTGCTCCTTTTATGATGCTTGAAGAAGGAATGACGGTGATAGATGCCTGTGCAGGTGCAGGTGGAAAATCATTACAGATAGTTGCCGAGATGAATAATAAAGGGAGAATAATTTCGATGGATTTGGAGGAAAAAAAGCTTATAGAACTTAACAAACGTGCAGGACGTGCAGGTGTTACCATTATTAAATCAAGATTGATAACTGACAAAGAAGTGGAGCAATTAAGAAATACTGCCGATAGATTGTTGCTGGATGTTCCCTGCTCTGGACTGGGTGTGCTGAAACGGAAACCTTATGATAAGTGGAAACTAAGCCCCGAATATATTAATGAGAAGAAACGAATTCAACAGAAAATACTTAGTGATTATTCCAAAATGTTAAAACCTGGCGGAATATTGGTGTATGCTACGTGCAGCATATTGCCAAGTGAAAATCAAAAGCAGATTGAAAAATTTTTAAATAATCACAAAAACGAATTTGAATTTATGGAAGACCGTAAAGTAATGCCAAGTGAAGGATTTGATGGCTTTTATATGGCAAGGATAAAAAAGAAAGGGTAAAGAAACAAGAATTTCGCTTTTCTTTAAGAAGTTGAAAGCAGAAATAGATTAAAATTGCATGCCGGCAACTAACTTTCAAATGTTGCGAAATTAAACGGCATATCGAAAGCTGAAGAAAATTGGTTTCCTAAATCTCTCATATCATCGTCGTCAACCTCATAATACCAATTTACAGTAATTGAATTTCCGTTAGCTTCGGATTTCTTCAAAATTCTAATTAATTCAAATATTTGCTTTGTTGCTCCAGTATGTAAATATTCAAATGCAATACTTAATGTTGTTTTGTCAGGAAGGGTTTTTAAATACCTTTCAGTCCATTCAAAAATTGGTATAAAAAAGTAGTAAATATTGTCAGGTAATGAATGTCCTCTTAATATTAATATTTTCGCTTCATTATCAAATTCGATAT
>CAIRRW010000333.1 GCA_903881065.1 uncultured Bacteroidota bacterium | reverse complement strand
CCTTTATTCAATTTCAAGCCCATTCTCATATTTAATCTTAATTTTGCAGAGAAATAATTTTATGTACAAATTAATTATCCGCCCGATATTCTTTCTGTTTTCCCCGGAAACAATTCACCATATCGTTTTTATATTAATAAAATTTATTTGTAAAATTCCCGGCGTTTCCTCCCTTCTGAAATTTTTTTATGTACTAAATGATAAACGATTGGAAAGAAAATTGTTTGGTCTCACCTTTCCAAATCCTGTTGGTCTGGCAGCCGGTTTTGATAAAGATGCTACTCTCTTTGATGAATTGGGTTACTTCGGATTTGGCTTTATCGAAATAGGAACACTTACTCCCAAGGAACAACCCGGAAATGATAAGCCGCGTATGTTTCGGTTACCTGCCGATGAAGCGTTAATCAACAGAATGGGATTCAATAATCATGGTGCAGAGGAAGCGGTAAAACATTTAAAGAACAGAAAAACTAAAATAATTGTTGGCGGAAATATTGGTAAAAATAAAACCACTCCCAATGAAGATGCTATAAAGGACTATGAAATTTGTTTTGAAACCCTGTTTGATTACGTTGATTATTTTGTAGTGAATGTAAGTTCGCCGAACACTCCAAACTTACGTGCATTGCAGGATAAAGAGCCTTTAACAAAATTATTATTAAGGATGAAAGAACTTAATAATAAAAAGAAAACGCCTAAAGCTATCTTATTAAAAATAGCACCCGACTTAACTAACGAACAACTGGATGATATTATATCAATAGTAAAGGAAAATAAAATAGATGGTGTAATAGCAACCAACACTACTATTGACAGAAGTAATCTTATTACAGATAAATCAAAAGTGGAAGCAATGGGCGCTGGCGGTTTAAGTGGAAAACCATTAACAAAACGTTCGAGAGAGGTAGTAAAATATTTAATTGACGAATCAAACAAAGCGTTTCCTGTAATTGCTGTCGGCGGAATTTATACTTCCGAAGATGCAATAGCTATGCTTAATGCAGGAGCTAGTCTAGTACAGGTTTACACTGGATTTATTTATGAAGGGCCTGGAATTGTAAAAAAAATAAATAAAGGAATTTTAAAAACATTAAAATAACTTATGAAGCTAATCGAATGTCCTCGTGATGCCATGCAAGGCATCCATCAGTTTATCGAAACGGAAAAGAAAGTTGCTTATATCAATTCCGTTTTAAAATGTGGATTTGATACTGTTGATTTCGGAAGCTTCGTTTCTCCTAAAGCAATTCCTCAAATGAGAGATACTGCACACGTTCTGGAACAACTTGATTTAGATACAACCTCTTCAAAATTATTAGCCATCATCGCGAATTTACGCGGTGCACAGGATGCAATTGAGTTTGAAAAAATAACTTATTTAGGGTTTCCATTCTCTATATCCGAAACTTTTCAGCAACGCAATACTAATTCTTCCATTGCAGAGTCACTAATAAGAGTAGAAGAAATTCAGGACTTATGTGTCCGCAATAAGAAAGAGCTGGTAGTTTATATTTCAATGGCATTCGGAAACCCTTATGAAGATGAATGGAGCAGCGATATTGTAATTAGCTGGACAAAAAAACTGGCACAAATGGGAATAAAGATCATTGCTTTATCAGATACAATTGGAGTATCCAATCCTGAGAATATTTCTTATTTATTTTCAAAGGTTGTGCCTGAATTCAAAGAGGTTGAAATCGGCGCCCACCTGCATACAACACCTGATACATGGGAAGAAAAAGTTAACGCAGCTTATTTAAGTGGCTGTCGCCGATTCGATAGTGCTATTAAAGGTTACGGCGGTTGTCCCATGGCAACTGATAAATTAACAGGCAATATGCCAACAGAAAAGCTGCTAAGTTATTTTAACAAAAATAATATTGTTACAGACATAGATAAAACATACATAGCAGAAGCAATGAATTTATCTGCACTTACATTTCCAATTGAGTAAACATGAGTGAATCTACATTTGAAAAGCTGGCAAATAATAACTTCCTGTTTCGATTTTATATGCTTAAAAGTTTGCCTATGGCTTTTATTGCAGGTATAAGAGTAAAAGAACTTACTAAGGAAAAGGCAATAACAACAGTTAAGTTTAAATGGCTTACTCAAAACCCCTTTCGTTCGATGTATTTTGCCTGCGAAGCAATGGCCGCTGAAATGTCAACTGGGTTACTGGTGTTAAATAGCATTTATAAATCACCGGCCGCGATCTCCACATTGATAGTAGAAAACAAGGCACTATACTTCAAAAAGGCAGTTGGGGAAATCACCTTTACCTGTATCGATGAAATTAATATTTCTTCAATTATCGACAAGGCAAAAAAGAATGGAGAGCCTGTAATAATTGATTTAAAATCAACAGGAGTAGATGAAGAAGGAGAAAAAGTGGCTGAATTTATTTTCACTTGGTCCCTCAAAGTTAAATCACACGATAACTAATCGATTCCGTCGAAAACTCCCGACAAAGCCAATTATTTATCCTTACCTTTGCATTATAACTAATTAAATAAAAATGCAAAGAGTAAGTTTTAATAATAAAAACAGTTTGTTTTTTAACGCGCTAAAAGAAAAAGTAGATGCTTATTTCCAATCGAACAATATCCGTCAAACAGGTAATTACAAGTTATATATTAAAACAATCTTACTTGTTTTGTTTACCGCATCATTATATGTTACATTAGTTTTCTTCACACCTGCATTGTGGTTATCCATTATCTTATGCTGTTTGTTAGGCGTTAGTTTGGCAGCTATTGGTTTTAATGTGATGCACGATGGAGCGCATGGAAGTTTCTCGCGCAAGCCTTGGGTTAATGAATTGATGGGCTATTCGCTTAATGCAATGGGCGGCAGCGTGTATCTTTGGAAATTTAAACACAATGTAAATCATCACTCTTTTACTAATATTGAAGGAATGGATGATGATATTGATATTAAACCTTGGATTCGTGTTCATGCCGATCAGAAAAGATACTGGTATCATCGTTTTCAGCATATCTATTGGATTGTACTTTATGGAGTAACATATATATTGTGGATATTTGTTCAGGATTTTACCAAGTATTTCTCCGGTAAAATCGGCGACCAGCCTTTCCGTAAAATGGATGTTAAAGAACATTTTATCTTTTGGATAAGCAAAATCCTATACATAGGCGTGTTTATTGTGATACCAATATTTATGGAAGGCTGGGTAAGTACTTTAGTTGGTTTCGCAATCATCGCTTTTGTTTGCGGATTAGTAATTGCTGTTGTCTTTCAGTTGGCTCATGTTGTTGAAGATGCAACATTCTCTACTCCTGATTCTAAAGTTTTTAAAATTGATGAAGAGTGGGCTATACACCAAGTTCAAACCACGGCAGACTTTGCTACAAAAAGTAAATTGGTAACATGGTTTACCGGTGGATTAAACTTTCAGGTGGAACATCATTTGTTCCCTCGTATAAGTCATATCCACTATCCAAAAATTGCAGAACTGGTTCGTGAAACGTGCGTTCAATTTGGGATTACTTATTTAGAGTTTCCAACTGTATTAAGTGCTGTACGTTCTCATGTAGTACATCTAAAAACTGTTGGGAGAGGCTAGTAATAAATTATATTTTACTTTGAAAGCTTCTTTATTTTTAAATAGGCTTTCTTGTTTTAATAATTCCATATAATATCTATTATCGAATTCATAATAGAAAGATTGTAATTAGAGAATCCACAAAAGTCTGAATTTTGCCCTTTTATTTTGGGGATTAGTCTGTGTCCGGTAAACAAATTTAATCTATCTCCACAACTCACCTTAAATTATTAACCGTTATATTTGTCATCAAATAAAACAAAAAGAATGACTGCAATAAGAAATAATTGGACAACAGAAGAAATATTGAACGTTTATAACACGCCTTTATTGGATTTAATTTACAAAGCACAAACTATACACCGCGAATTTAACGATGCGAGTGAAGTACAGGTAAGTTCGTTAATCTCGATAAAAACAGGAGGCTGTGCAGAAGATTGCAGCTATTGTCCTCAATCGGTAAAATATAATACAGGTATAGAAGCACATAAATTAATGACGTTGGAAGAAGTACTCTTTGCAGCTGACAAAGCAAAAGAAGGCGGAGCATCACGTTTATGTATGGGAGCAGCATGGCGCGAAGTAAGGGACAATAAGGACTTTGACCGCGTGATTGAAATGGTGAAAGGAGTGAATGCAAAAGACATGGAAGTATGCTGTACGTTGGGAATGTTAACTGAGAATCAGGCACAAAGACTTGCTGATGCAGGCTTGTATGCCTACAATCACAATTTGGATACTTCTGAAGATAGTTATAAAAAAATAATTACAACCCGTAGTTATGATGATAGATTGAATACAATCAAAAATGTAAGAAAGGCAAAAGTAACAGTCTGTTCAGGGGGCATAATCGGACTGGGAGAAAGTGTAGAAGACAGAGTAAAAATGCTACAAACACTATCTTCTATGGAAATACAACCCGAATCCGTTCCAATAAATGCGTTGGTTCCAGTAGCAGGTACTCCATTGGAAAATCAACCTCTTGTTCCAATTTGGGAAATGGTGAGGATGATTGCCACCACTCGTATTGTAATGCCTAAAACAGTGCTTCGATTATCAGCTGGACGAAACCAAATGAACCTAGAGGGGCAGGCGCTATGTTTTTTGGCAGGCGCTAATTCAATATTTGCAGGTGATAAACTATTAACCACACCCAATCCTTCTTTTAATGAGGATATGGAAATGTTTAACCTATTTGGACTAACACCTCGTAAGGCATTTAAAGGTGAAAAAAAAACAACTAAAAGTTTACAAGAGGTTGAATCAAAATAATTCATTTTCTGCTGACAACTTTCTTGCTCAATCACTCAAAAGACGTGAAGAACAGAACGCTCTTCGAAACCTTACCTATCCTAATAATCTTATAGATTTTTGTAGTAATGATTACCTTGGGTTTGCGAAATCTGAAGAATTAGGAAATAAGATTTCAGAAGAATATAATGCATATCTGTTCAAGAGAAATGGTTCTACTGGTTCAAGATTACTTGCAGGAAATACTGATTATGTGGAGCAACTTGAAAAAATAATTTCCGGATTTCACCAAGCTAAAGCAGGACTTATTTATAATTCGGGGTATGATGCAAATTTAGGATTGTTCTCCGCTTTACTACAAAAAGAAGACACTATTATTTATGATGAGTTGATACACGCTTCTATTCATGACGGAATAAAACTCTCATCTGCTACAAAATATCCATTTAAACATAATGATATTTTACACCTTGAAGAAAGGCTGAAAATATCTAAAGGCGTTATTTACGTAGCTATAGAAAGTATTTATTCAATGGATGGTGATGCTGCAATAATAAAAGAAATTGCTAATCTATGCAGAAAACATAATGCTAATTTAATAGTGGATGAGGCACACGCAACAGGCGTAACATCAAATGTCGGCAAAGGTTTAGTGCAGTTATTTAATTTGGAACAAGAGGTATTTGCACGTGTTCACACCTTCGGAAAAGGACTAGGATGCCATGGTGCAATAGTTTTGGGAAGTACTTTATTAAGGGATTATCTGATTAATTTTTCCCGTTCATTTATTTATACAACTGCATTACCTGTAAAGAGTTTAATCGCTATACATCAGTCGTATCTTTTGTTAAAAATGAGAGGAAAGGATATAATTCATTTACACCAATTGATTGATTATTTCAAAACAGAGTTATTAAAGAATAAGAATATTAGGTTAATTAACAGTAACAGTTCTATTCAATCTATAATTATTAGCGGAAACAATGAAGTAAAATATTTGGCTAAAGCTATTCAGGAAAAAGGCTTCGATGTGCGCCCAATATTAAGCCCTACAGTACCGAAGGGTAAAGAACGATTACGCATTTGTATTCATACTTTTAATACAAAAGGAGAAATTAAGACTTTAGTAGAAACCATCGGAATGTTAATTTAATTATATTATTTTTGTAAACTAATCTATTAAATTTATGAGAAAGATATTTGTTACAGGAATTGGTACCGATGTAGGCAAGACTGTCGTTTCTTCTGTGCTTGTGGAGGCATTAAAAGCGGATTATTGGAAACCTGTTCAAACTGGCAGTTTCTTCTCAACAGATACCGCATTAGTTCAGAAATTCATCACTAATACTGAAACTAAAATCTTTCCAGAGAGTTATTTACTAAAAGAATATATGTCACCACACGTGGCGGCTGAATTGGAAGGCATTGAAATTTCTTTGGATAATATAATTTTACCAGAAACAAATAATACATTAATCATTGAAGGGGCAGGCGGTTTGTTGGTTCCTTTGAATAGGAAGGAATTTATGATTGATATTATTAAGAAATTCGATGCAGAAATTGTATTGGTTATTCAGAATTATTTGGGAAGTATCAACCATTCATTATTATCAATTGAAGCCTTACAAAATAGAGGTCTTAAAATATTAGGTGTTGTGTTTAACGGTCCTCCACATGCACTTTCCGAAGACATTATTATAGACACTAGCGGTGTAAAGTTGCTCGGGAAAATCAGTAAAGAGAATGAAATTAATAAGAATGTAATTTCTATGTATGCCAAAGAGTTTGAGTATTTAAAATAATCCAACCTTAAAACATACTTTTTTTCATATGTTGAAAAAATATATTATTTTCATTTTATAAATCCAATTAATGAATCTTCAAGAGCGCGATAAAGAAGTTGTTTGGCATCCATTCACACAAATTAAAAACGCTCCATTTCCAATATCATTAGTAAGAGGAGAAGGTTCTTACTTTTATGATGACCAAGGAAAAAGGTACATCGATGCGATAGCATCTTGGTGGGTAAATATTCACGGACATTGTCATCCGTATATTACAAATCAAATAACAGAGCAATTAAAGACACTTGAACATGCGCTATTCTCTGGCTTCACGCATGAACCGGCAGTACAATTAGCTGAACGCTTATTAAAAAGATTACCTCCAAATCAATCAAAAATATTCTATTCTGATGACGGTTCAACCGCAGTAGAAGTTGGGTTAAAAATGGCTTTCCAATTCTGGAGCAACCAATCTAAAGCTAAAACAAAAATAATCGCATTTGAGAACGGTTATCATGGTGATACTTTTGGAGGTATGAGTGTAGGGGCTAGAAATGCATTTAATATGCCATTCTCGAATTTATTATTTAATGTAATTCATATTCCTGTTCCTGTAAAAGGAAAAGAAAAGGAGTCGTTAGATTCAATGAGTATTGCTTTAGAAAAGAATGATATTGCGGCATTTATCTTTGAGCCGTTAATTCAAGGTGCCGGAGGTATGGTTATTTATTCAGAAAGATTATTGGATGAGTTGATTAAACAATGTAATGCAAAGAATGTTATTACGATTGCAGATGAAGTTATGACAGGATTTGGCAGAACAGGAAAGTTTTTCGCTTCGGATCATTTGGAAATCAAACCTGATATTATTTGTATGAGTAAAGGAATTACAGGTGGAGTGATGCCTTTGGGGGCTACAAGTTGTGCGCAATTCATTTACGATGCATATATCAGTGATGATAAAATGAAAACATTTTTTCATGGACATTCTTACACAGCCAACCCTACCGCCTGTTCATCCGCATTAGCAAGCATGGACTTATTTGACCTGCCTAATACATTTGAAAATATTAATAGAATAACGCAACTGCATAACTCTTTTTTGCAGAAAATTAAATCTCATAAATCACTGATTGATGTTAGGCAAGTAGGAACTATTATTGCTTTCGAGATAAAAACAAATGAACACACTCACTATCTTAATTCCTTAGCAGAATATGTTTCAGAATTTTTTATTGAAAGAGGAATTATTCTTCGTCCTCTCGGTAATATCATATATGTTTTGCCACCATACTGTATTAATAACGAAGACTTAGAGTTTATTTATATGTCAATTGAAGAATACCTAGATTTCACCTCACATTTAAAAACTAACCTATGATATTTTCTTCCAAGCGAAATATGGTGTATCTTATAATGGCTGGCATTTTCATCACAAATGCAATAGTTGCTGAAATGATTGGAAGCAAGCTAATTCAAATAGGCCCCTTTGTAATGAGTATAGGCATTATTCCCTGGCCTGTGGTTTTTATCACCACCGATTTGATTAATGAATATTATGGCAGGTCGGGTGTTAAGAAACTCTCACTAATTACGGCCTCATTAATTGCCTTCACATTTCTAGTTTTATATGTATCCATTAAAACACCTTCAGCTATAGGTATTTCAACGGTAACTGACGAACAGTTTAATGCTGTGTTCGGACAAAGTTTGTGGATAATAATAGGCAGTTTAGTTGCGTTCATTTTATCGCAGCTAATTGATGTCTCCATATTTTGGATGTTGAGAGATAAAACAGGAGGGAAGATGATATGGCTTAGGAGTACAGGATCTACTGTCATTTCTCAACTCATTGACACTTTTGTTGTGCTGGGAATTGCATTCTGGGTGCCTGGCAAAATGACAACAGCTAATTTCCTGAATGCTTCTTTAACTGGATATACCTTTAAACTTATTCTTGCCATTGTTTTAACCCCACTCATTTACTTAGGTCATAATATGATTGAGAAATATCTTGGAGATGAAGAATCTCATCATATTATTAAAGTGGCCGCAGAAGAGTCATTACATCACAAAGTAGAGGAGTAAGATTTGAATTTCCTATCTTTGCAGTTAGTTAATCAAAATTACCATGAGCAAAACACTTATTTTAAACAGCAAGCAAATAGAGCAAAAGATAAATCGTATTGCTTATGAGATTTATGAGAATAATTACGATGAAAATTATATTGTAATTGCGGGAATTTGTGGAAATGGTTATTTATTAGCAAAGCGCATAGTTGAAGTATTAGAAAGCATCTCTCCATTAAAAGTTAAATTAATAGAAATTGTACTCGATAAAAAAAATCCTCTTGCTAAAGAGATAGAAATTTCAATGACGGACAAAGAACTTAAAAACAAAGTAATAATATTAGTCGATGATGTTTTAAATTCAGGGAAGACATTAATTTTTGGTGCAAAACCATTCTTATCTATGCCTGTTAAACGACTTACCACAGCCATATTATTAGATAGAGGACATAACCGCTATCCAATTAAAGCAGATTTTGTAGGGCTATCCCTATCCACTACATTACAGGAACACATTACTGTAGAAATAAATAAAAAGGGAAATGAAGTTGTTTACCTAAGTTAGTTTACTCCAACTTTTTCTTTAACAAAAGATACTAATTCATCAATATCTAAATCTTTGCCTTTAACAGTATACTGTGCTTGATGATAAAAGTCCTCACGCTTTTCCAGTTGCCTATTAACGAATGTACGAAGTTCTGTTTCTGATTTATTTGCAAGTAAAGGGCGTTGTTCTTTTGAATCCATTAAACGATGAACTAAAGAATCAGCACTCATTTTTAGATAAACTGTATTGCCATGATTATTCATAAGCTCCATATTATTATAATAACAAGGAGTTCCACCACCACAGGCAACAACAACATTATCTTTTTCCATCACCTTTTTAAGAGCATTATGTTCCATTGCTCTAAATTCATTTTCTCCTTTTGTAGAAAATATTTCAGGAATAGTTTGTTGATATTCAGCTTCAATAAATTTATCCAAATCAATGAATTCATATCCTAATTTTGCAGAGAGTTTCTTACCTGCTGTGGATTTACCACTTCCCATGTACCCTGTAATAAAAAATTTTGCCATCTGTTTATATAGTTAGTTAATTTTACTTTATTATTCTTCCATAATTAATGGAAACTAAATTATTGTTTTCAAAATAGAAATCCATATTCACTTCATCAAATGTAACTCTTTTTTCGCCCCATTCCTCAGTTTCAGTTTCATATTGGTGAATCCCTTCATTTTTCATGAGATCAATTATCTGCCTTTCATTTAGAGTGAATACTTTCTTCCCCCACAATTCTGCCTTTATTTTATCAATCTCAACATTAAAAAAGCTTTTACCGTCTTTCTCATCAAAAAACAATGAATATCCTTTGTCCCAATAATGCCATACCGTGGCAGGATAGTCATCAATATCGTCAATAAGCAAAACTTCCTCGGGTTTTCCCCAAAGCTCCTCTGCATCATTCATTGATGAACCAAATAATAAAGAACTAAATCCCTTTTGGGGTTGTATTTCAAATACTTCATTCATTATATTCAATTGCAATATTACTGTTTTAAATTATACCATATCAATTAATATAGGTGATATATAGCAGGTTTTTATTTATTTCAGATATTATCAATGGATTCAAGGAAATAAAAGCCTTTGAAAAAATAATTTATTTTTTTTCAAAAAGACTTTGCAGAATAGAATATAGATTCTATCTTTGCGCTCCCAAAAAAAGGGGTAGGTGCTACAAAATAAGTGTAGATTAGATTCCGTAGCTCAGCTGGTAGAGCATTACACTTTTAATGTAGGGGTCCTGGGTTCGAATCCCAGCGGGATCACTTAGATTCAAGAAAATCCGATGTAAATATGATATTTACATCGGATTTTTCTTTTTGCGACATTTTTATATTCTTTTATTATAGAAAGATTCCATTTTAAGAAGCATTATTTATTCTCAATTACTAAATACAGAACCCTATTATAAGTTAGGTTTTAAGAAATATGCCGATCCTGAAGTACTATAACTTCCATTTTTATAATTATTTAATAACTATCGCAACTAGACTTTACGTTTTTTAATACTAATTCCTCAAACATACTTTATACTTTGTCCATATTACTTTGAGTTAAGGCTTGTAAATAAAGGTTATTACTTGAACACCTTAGGTCTCCACGAACGACATAATATCCTCAATTAACACAATATCGATTTTTTTTGTTGTTTCCAACTATTGGCAATACAGTAACAATCATTCTCATCATGTTTCCAATCGTCGACAATACAGTTACAATCATTCGCAACATGTTTCCAATCGTTCGCATCATGTTTCCAATCGTTGACAATAAAGTTACAATCATTCGCAACATGTTTCCAAGCGTTGGCTATATTGTTCCTGTAATTGGTTTTATATAAGCAATGATTATGACAACTATTGAATAAATCCCTATAATTCAACAAAAAATTGATAGTAGTGATTATAATCACTGCCTTTAGTGTTCTACTACCTTATAACTTGATTTTACTCATAATACTTTTGTGTCGATAAAATCATACAAATAAAAAATTCAATTAATATCCTACTAAAATGAAAACACCTGATAAGATAATAGGAATGCTGATAGCGCTCATAATAATTAATATAAGTATAACTACATTATTATATTCTATAAATAGTGGAACATCTAAGTTTATTTCCTTTAAAAGAATAAGTACAACTGAATTAAATGTTTCAAATACAGATGACCCTAACTTACAAACGCAAATCATAAAGAATAATGGGGATGCAAATTTAAATATCTCATTTAATGGAATTGAAGGTTCCTCGGGTTCGTTATCAATTTATAATGCTTCCAGCGAATTGGTGATGGAATTACAGATTACGTTGAAACAGTCGCCTGATTTTACAACCGTAAATTTGGGAGAATTTACTGAAGGAACATATACATGTAATCTTACTACTACATCTGGTGCACATGTTTCGCATTTCACCATAAATTAAAGTATTCGACAACTAACTAAATAAACATAGTCATGAAAAAGTTAATCCTTTCTATCATCTTCTTATCATTTAGCTTAATAAATTTTGCACAATTGATAACACCATTTACTTCCCGATATTCAGTAACTCAAAAAGGAGGAATAGTATTTATAGGTAATAATGCAACAGGTTGCGGTTCGGGTAGTACATGTACCGGCGGCAATTGCGCTACAGCTCATGCTGAAGTTCCTCCACATGGGGTAGGTGTGGATAACGATTTTGTAGAATCATACATTGATATAGATAATGATGCTTCTACGTTTATGTCGAGCAGCGATAGTTTGAATTTACCAAGTTGCAGTAAGATAACATTTGCGGGCTTATATTGGGGAGCAGGAGGTTCTACAGGAGACCCCAATGGTACGCATTGGGTAACAAGAAATACTGTAAAACTAAAATTAAATAATGGAGCCTACCAAACATTGACTGCTGACGCGAGTTATGACAACAGTACAGGATACAAATCCTATCATAATTTTAAGAACATTACAAGTATTGTAGCGGCAGCAGGCACTAATGGAAGATATACATTAGCAAACATGCCAATACTGAATGATAACGGTAATACTACAAATCGCTGGGGAGGATGGGTGATTGTAATTGTTTATAAAAACGAATTAAAGACATTAAGAAATCTAACTGTGTTTAATGGATTAACTAATGTATCAGCTGCACACACTACTACCGACTTATCTATCAACGGTTTTTTCACCCCTCCAACAGGACCAATAAGTCTTGAATTAGGAATGGTAACTTATGATGGTGACAGAGGGGTGGATAATACTTGTAGCAGTATTTACAAAGGCGATTCTGTTTTATTTAAAAGTACAGGTGGGTTTGTACCTATTTTCGATGCAATACATCCTAAGAATGATGTTGTAAATAGTACTATTTCCAATAATGGAATCTTAAATCCATTTAGAAACCCTAGTTATAGTAACACATTGGGATTTGATGCAGATATTTTTGTTCCGAATAATTCAGCAAAAGATTATATAACCAATAGTGCAACTTCGGCAACAATGCGCCAAAAAACTGGTGGGGAAACTTATTTAACACAAGTGGTTACTACAGCCATTGATGTGTATGAACCGGATTTACACGGAGGATTAGGTGTGTTGGATTTAAACGGTGGAACGCTGATGCCGGGCGATACCATACAATATACCATGACAGTAAAAAATATTGGTTCCGACCCTTCGAACAACTCATATATCATAGATACTTTGCCACAAAGCGTTACTTATCTTCCAGGTTCAATTCAAATATCAGCAGGACCAAATGCAGGAGTTAAAACTGATGTTGCCGGTGATGATCAGGCAGAGTTTGATACTACTGCACAGGCTTTAACAATAAGGATAGGCAGTGGTGCAAATGCCGCAATTGGTGGCACTGTAAATAATTTACCGATTGGGATGGACAGTACACAGGTAAAATTCAAAGCGGTAGTAACTACCAACTGTGTGATATTACTTTGTAATAATGACATTCTAAATAAATTCTGGATGTATGGAACAGGAAATCTTTCAGGAAATACATTTAAAACAGGGAGTAATGGTTTAATCTTCGACCCTCAAGGCTGTCCTGTATCAGGTTCGACCAATACATTAATAAGTGCTGCATCCTGCCCTGGACCGGCAGCTTCTTATACCGGCACTGGATCAACTAATGGAATTGCATGTATTGGCAGTTCAATAAATTTGAATGTTGGAACAGTTTCAGGGGCAACTTACAGTTGGGCAGGTCCGAATGGATTTACATCAACCGATCAAAACCCTGTTATTACGAATGCTACTGCAGCAATGTCAGGAACATATACAGTATCTGTTATTTCATCACCTACCTGTTCATTTACAACAACATTAAATGTAACAGTTAATAATCCTCCATCACCACCAACAGTAGCAGGCAATTTAAGTGTTTGTACCGGCAACACCATTAACCTGACAGCAACAACTGTTTCAGGAATGAATTATAGCTGGACAGGGCCAAATGGTTTTACTTCAACAAACCAAAACCATGTAATTACTAATGCTACACTTGCAATGGCTGGTACATACAGTTTAACTATTACAGCAAGTGCAGGAGGATGTACAAGTGCAGCGGCAACTACCAATGTAGTTATTAACCCATTGCCAATAGCACCTATTGTCGGCAGCAATACAGGACCATGTGCAATATCAACAATCAATTTAACCGCAGGAACTTTAGCAGGAGCAACTTATAGCTGGACAGGGCCTAATGGATTTACATCTTCTGTTCAGAATCCTGTTATAACAAATGTAACTACTGCAATGAACGGAACATATAATTTAACCGTTACTGATATACACGGATGTACTGCAAAAATAAGCCTTAGTATAGCACAACCTGCTCCATTAAGCAATACACTTGCATCTGCTACTGTAGTTGGAGGTTTCAATATTACCTGTCATGGCTCAGTCACCGGTAGTATTACCAATACTGTTACAGGAGGAGTTTCGCCTTACACTTATGCTTGGACAGGGCCTAATTCATTTACATCAACAGCGCAAAGCCCTGCAGGACTTAATGCAGGAGCTTATGTTGTAATTGTAACTGATGCTAATGGTTGTACATTTACAAATTCAATTACATTGACAGAACCTCCTCCACTAAGCAATACATTAAGTGGAGCAACAGTAGCAGGCGGATACAATATCACCTGTCATGGTGCTACCAATGCAAGTATTACCAATTCGGTAACAGGTGGTGTTGCACCATACTCTTACGCATGGACAGGACCAAATTCATATACAGCAACTACTCAAAACATATCAGGCATTGGAGTTGGAACCTATACAGTAATCATTACAGATGCAAATGGCTGTTCTACAATTATAAATTCAGCAGACATTACTATCACTGAACCTGTTTTATTAACAAGCACTATTAGCAGTCCAACTGTTGCAGGTGGATATAATATCACCTGTCACGGTGCTGCAACAGGAAGTATTAATTTTACTCCAATTGGCGGAACTACACCTTATACGTATGCCTGGACAGGTCCGGGTTCGTTTACATCAACTGCACAAAATCTTACCGGAAGAGTTGTTGGAACCTATCATGTAACGGTAACGGATGCGAACGGATGTACCACAACCAATACAATTACTTTAACCGAATCTGCAACATTAACAGCAAGTGCATCAAGTCCAACAGTTGCAGGCGGATACAATATTACCTGTAATGGAAGTTCAACAGGAGCAATTAATTTAACTGTTACCGGAGGAGCAACCGCATATTCATATTCATGGACAGGAACAGGTTCTTATACATCAACATCACAAAACCTCACAGGACTTCCTGTAGGAAGTTATAATGTGGTTGTTACTGATGCAAATGGATGCACCACTAATACAACCATCACACTTACACAGCCTCCTCCACTAAGCAATACATTAAGTGGTGCAACAGTAGCAGGCGGATACAATATTACCTGTCATGGTGCTACCAATGCAAGTATTAGTAATACAGTATCAGGTGGTGTTGCTCCATATACTTACTCATGGACAGGACCAAATTCATATACAGCAACTACGCAAAACATATCAGGTATTGGTGTTGGAACCTATACAGTAATCATTACTGATGCAAATGGTTGTTCAACAATTGTAAATTCTGCAAACATTACTATTACTGAACCTGCTTTATTAACAAGTACAATTAACAGTCCGACAGTAGCAGGTGGATATAATATAACTTGTCATGGTGCTGCAACAGGAAGTATTAATTTTACACCGGCAGGCGGAACAACACCTTATACTT
>CAIRRW010000332.1 GCA_903881065.1 uncultured Bacteroidota bacterium | reverse complement strand
GTTCACCGCTTGTATGAACGTATGAAAAACGGAACGTTGCATATTCCTGCAATCAATGTGAATGACTCGGTTACTAAATCGAAATTCGATAATAAATATGGTTGCAGAGAATCATTGGTTGATGCTATCCGCAGAGCAACTGATTTAATGTTGGCAGGTAAAGTAGCTGTTGTTGCAGGGTATGGCGATGTTGGAAAAGGTTCTTCAGAATCATTATCATCTCAAGGAGTAAGAGTAATTGTTACCGAGATTGACCCTATTTGTGCTTTACAGGCAGCAATGGATGGTTATCAAGTAATGAAAATGGATAATGCTATTAAAGAAGCTGATATTATTGTAACTGCTACCGGTAACAAAAATATTATCAACGAAAAACATTTCCGTGCGATGAAACACAATGCTATTGTTTGTAATATCGGGCATTTTGATAACGAAATTGATATGGCTTGGTTGAACAAAAACTATGGTTCTTCAAAAGATGTTATCAAACCGCAAGTGGATAAATATACTATCGATAAAAAAGATATTATTGTGTTGGCTGAAGGTAGATTGGTAAATTTAGGTTGTGCTACAGGGCATCCTTCTTTTGTAATGAGTAACTCATTCACTAATCAAACGCTTGCTCAATTAGAGCTTTGGCTAAATTCATCTAAATACGAAAACAAAGTGTATACGTTGCCAAAACATTTGGATGAAAAAGTTGCTCGTCTTCACTTAAAGAAAATTAACTGTGAGTTGGATGTGTTAACCCCTGAACAAGCTGCTTATATTGGTGTAAATGTTGAAGGTCCGTTTAAATCGGATGCTTATCGTTACTAGTTCACTGGTCTATTAGCTTATTGGTTTATTAGTCAATAAGTAAAACGAATCCCGCTGCTATAATTAGCAGCGGGATTTTATTTTGTACCTTTGTCGAAAATAATAAATAATGAATCTTCAAACACGTAAACTTAATTTTGTTCAGGAATTTCTTCAACTCTCAAATGAAGAAATAATAGATAAGTTGGAAACAATTTTAAAACAGGAACGTAAAAAATACTTCGAGAAAAGTATTAAACCTATGTCTTTGGAGAAGTTTAATAGTATGATGGACAAAGCTGAAAAGGATGCCAGAGAAGGAAAGGTAACAGAAGCGAAGGTGCTGAAGAAGGCTATTAAATCGTGGGATTAAAGGTTGTTTGGACTGATTTGGCTATTGAAAATCTCCATCTGATTTATCAATATTACAGAGATGAAGTTAATAGTGCAACTGCCCAAAAGATTGCAAATGGAATAGTAGATAAAACTATTTTACTTGAAACAAATGCTGAAATAGGACAACGAGAAGAGTTGTTGAAGAATAGAAAAAAGGAATTTCGTTATTTGATTGAAGGCAATTACAAAGTTATTTATTGGAAAGAATTAAAGGTTGTTTTTATTGCTGCTGTATTTGATACCCGACAGAATCCCAAGAAGATATTAAAAGTAAAATAACAAATCCCGCTGCTATAATTAGCAGCGGGATTTTATTTTTACTGTACCACTATCTTCTTATTCACTACATTTTTATTTGTATCAATTATCTCTGCAAAATAAATCCCTTTGCTTGCCCCACTCATATCAAGAGTTAGTTGCTTGTTATTAGTTGTTAGTTGTTGGATTTCTTCGCCCAACATATTTATTACTCTTATTATAGTATTCTTTTGTTTTTCTGAAAAAGTAATTGTTGTTTGGGAAGTGAATGGATTGGGTGAGATGGTGATGGTTTCTTCTTTGTTTAAAGTTGTAATTCCAGCAGGTTGTGTATAAGTTGAAATGAAGTTACCGAATGCATTTGGAAATTTTCCAACAGAGATAGTAGTAGAAACAGTATTGGTGGCGGTGCTTATTACACTTACTGAAGATCCATGATAGTTCGTAACATAAACTCTTGTACCATCAGGACTAACAGATACACAATTTGGTTCAGAACCTACTGTAATTGTTGATACTACAGTGTTATTAGAAGTGTTTATTACACTAACCGTATTAGAACTCCAATTGGCAACATATACTTTACTTCCATCAGGGCTAACACATATACCAGTAGGTTCAGTACCCACATTAATTGTTGTTACTACAGAATTTGTTGTTGTGTTTATGACACTAACGTTATTTCCAACAATATTTGCAACATATACCTTACTTCCATCAGGACTCACAGCAATGCCGGTTGGTTGAGACCCAACAGTAATTGTTGCTGAAACGCTATTGGTTGTTGTGTTGATTACACTTACAGTATTGTCATTTTGATTAGCAACATATACTTTACTTCCATCGGGGCTAACAGACAAGCCAAATGGAAGATTACCAACTGTAATTGAATTAGTAACAGTATTTGTAGAAGTGTTAATAACACTTACTGTACCTATATGATTTGCAACGTATACTTTGCTTCCATCAGAACTTACAGAAATACCGTAGGGTGAATGACCAACTGGAATTGTTGCAGAGATACTATTTGTAGCTGTGTTTATAACACTCACTGTACCACTTATTGTAGAAACATCATTAGAAATATATACTTTACTTCCATCGTTGCTTACAGCTACACCAAAGGGTGAAGTGCCAATAGGTATAGTATCAATGACAGAATCTGTCGCAACATCAATAATTGAAAGAGAATTATAAGTACTATTTGGTACATAAGCAGTTTGTGCATTGCTATTGCTTATTGGTACTATTAATGCGATTGCTGCTATGTAAATTCTTTTCATGATTTTTGTTTTTAGTTATAATAACAACTACTCAAATTCCGATACTATAAAAGTAGATAAAAGAAATGATGTAAGAATAATAAATTTAATCCTGAATGGATTGAATGTTTATAGAAATGGTGTATAATTTATTTGTTCGACCCCAACAGGGTCGTATAACCTATTGCTAATTTTGTTTCTATAAACATAGGATGCTGTCGGCATCAGCAGCTTTGTTTTCTATGATATATATCACTTAACGGCTTTTATTCAGATAAACCATCTACATTTGATTTTATGTACTCCGAAACACTATGTTTTGAAAATGCCAATCACGACAGACACCTCGTGTTTATTGCCGAAACCAATACTGCGGAAGAATATGCTATTTTGAAATGCAGGATGTATGCCGCACTCACTGCCAATGGCTATATTTTAAAATATCCGCTGATGCGAAGGATTCAACATGTCGCTTATTATAAGGATGAGTTGTTGCCGCATACATTAACCTATAAATTTATTAAACGGTTCGAGAAACTGTTTCTTACACCGCTCCAGCTTAATGTGGTGCTGATGTACCGCGAAAAGTTTTCGTTTGAAGAGGTGATGAGTGCTTTGAATTTGAAAGCAGATTGGCTCAAGAAACTCAACAAACAGATAATTCGTAAAACGAGTGAAAGCGATATGAAAAACTTCTTCGTAATGTAGGAGTACCCGCTTTTAATTTTCTTCCACCATTAATATCTTCTTGTAACCATTGATTATAAAGGATAATCTCCATTAAATCATCACTCCCCATTTACCCGAAAGTACCCGCTAATTATTGATTTCGGTTGCAACTGTTCGGAAAATTCACTATACTTTTGTATCGAAAGTTCTTTAAAATATTGATGGAGTAGGAGAGGGGGCAATGAGAAGGAAACCCAAAAAGTTATCCTAGAAGACTGACGCGGCAACCTAGAAGACTGACGCCGCATCCTAGAAGACGGATACGACATCCTAGAAGACTGACGCGACATCCTAGAAGACTGACGCGGCATCCTGGAAGACTGACACAACATCCTAGAAGACTGGCACGGCATCCTAGAAGACTGATACGGCATCCTAGAAGACTGATACGGCATCCTAGAAGAC
>CAIRRW010000331.1 GCA_903881065.1 uncultured Bacteroidota bacterium | reverse complement strand
GAAATAAAATCTTCCACTTGTGAAGATTCTTTTCCATTAAAAAAAACACCGGAATATTGCTCAATCATCATTATGAAAGTCCTGTTATTTTTCCGTTAGCATCAATATCCATTCCTTCAGAAGCTGGAGTTACCGGTAATCCCGGCATACGCATCATTTCTCCAAGAATAGGAATTACAAAACCTGCACCTGCAGCAAATTCAAACTCGCGAACAGTAACATTAAAGTTGCGTGGTCTGCCTATTTTTGTTTCGTTGTCTGATAAAGACTTTTGTGTCTTTGCCATACAGATAGGCAGTTTGTCGTAACCCAATGCATTTATTGTTTTAAGCCCTGAACGTGCCTTTGCAGAATACTCAACATCGGTTGCACCATATATTTCAGTGGCTATTATCTTTATTTTTTCTTCAATAGATAAGTTCCAGTCGTATAAAGGTTTGAAGTTATTTTCACCTTCTGCCACTTTCACAACAGCTTTTGCAAGGTCAGTTGTTCCTTCGCCACCTTTAGCCCAACATTCAGAAAGCACAGCATCAACGCCATGTTTAGCACATTCTGTTTTAATAAAATCAACTTCTTCTGCTGAATCACTTATGAAACTATTGATAGCAACAACTGGTTTGATTCCGAATTTCAAGATGTTCTCAATGTGTTTTTCCAGGTTCTCAAATCCTTTCTTTACACGTTCCAAACTTGGTGTATTGTATTCATCTTTCTTCGCTCCTCCGTGATGACGCAACGCTCTTATAGTAGCTACCAGAACTACTGCATTTGGTTTCAAACCTGCATAACCGCATTTGATATTCATAAACTTCTCTGCACCTAAATCAGCACCGAAACCAGCTTCTGTCACTACATAATCGGATAAACTTAATCCCATTTTAGTAGCGATGATTGTATTTGTCCCTTGTGCAATATTTGCAAACGGCCCTCCATGAATGATAGCAGGATTGCCTTCTAGCGTTTGTACCAGATTTGGTTTAATGGCATCTTTAAGTAAAATTGCCATTGCTCCCTGTGCATTTAAATCACGGGCAAAAATAGGTTTACCTTCAAAAGTATAGCCAACAAAGATGTTTCCAAGCTTTGTTTTTAAATCTTCAATGTTTTTCGACATACATAGTATCGCCATTACTTCTGAAGCAGGAGTAATGTTAAATCCATCCTGACGCGGAGTTCCGTTGGTTGTTCCTCCAAGACCGATAACAATATTACGTAAAGCACGGTCGTTCATATCCATTACTCGTTTCCAAACTACAGTACGAGCATCAATATTAAGGTTGCGTGTTTTATTCTGAATGTTATTATCTATCAAAGCAGACAATAAGTTATTTGCTTTTTCAATGGCAGAAAAATCTCCTGTGAAATGAAGATTTATATCTTCCATAGGAATTACCTGAGAGTATCCGCCACCTGCTGCTCCGCCTTTGATACCGAATACAGGTCCTAACGATGGTTCGCGAAGAACAACGGTTGTTTTCTTTCCGATGATATTCAATCCTTCTGTTAAACCGATGGAAGTGGTTGTTTTACCTTCACCTGCAGGTGTTGGACTGATTGCTGTTACCAACACTAATTTGTGTTTCTTAATCTTTTCTTCATCAATTAAGTTTAACGGAAGTTTTGCTTTATACTTTCCGAAATGTTCTAAATCATCAACAGCAATGCCCAACTTGGCAGCTATTTCATTAATGTGTTTAATTTTTGCACTTTGTGCGATGTCTAAATCTGACGGTACTGCTTTACTCATAAATTATTTTTAGTTAATGTTAATTTCTATTTTTAGAAGCATCAAATGTACCAAATAATACATATATGAAGCTAGGATAAATGCGAGGTTATTAACCGCATTTGTCAACAAGTTTATCGACTGCTTTTTGCAAATCTTCCGGCGTATTTATATTCAGAAATAGTGATTTTGGAAACAATGGATTATTATCAATATTAACTTTCAATGTGTTAAACTGATTTATTATATCCATCATTTTCTTAGTGCCATTATTAATAATCTCTTCCCACTTTGTAAAACACTCCTTTGAAAACACTGCAAACAATGGTTCGAACTTACCATTATTTACCGGAACTGTTATTTGATAACCTGTTGAATTATTAATCATAAACAGGATTGAATCACTTGTTATAAAAGGCATGTCGCAACTTACAATGAAATTCTGGTTGGTGCCTGTATGTTTTAAAGCTGCATGTATTCCGCCTGAAGGTCCATTATCAGCTATGTTATCTGCTATTATTTCATATCCAAATTGTTCGTACTCTTTGTTATTAGTGACAATAACAATATTAGTAACCACAGGTTTTAACTGGCTGATTACATATTCGATAATCGGTTTACCATTCAAAAGATAAAGTCCTTTATCAGTTCCCAGTCTCGAACTTTTGCCTCCGGCAAGTATGTAAGCGGTTATATTTTGTTTGTTAATATTCATTTTCAAAAGAAAAACAGGTTAAAGATAAGTTTAATTCAAGACATTTTTCTACATCATTTAAATTAGAATGCCAGCCCTTCGCAATTATTATTGGTAATATATCCTTTCATAAAGTTACTTTTGTACCTTATTTAAACAAATTAACATGTCTTTTGATAAATTAAATCTGAACAAACCGTTACTTTCTGCTCTTGATGATTTGGGTTATATTGAGCCAACTCCTATTCAGGAAAGGGCTTTTCCAATTATTATGTCAGGGAAAGATGTGATAGGTATTGCTCAAACCGGTACGGGGAAAACGTTTGCTTACTTGCTTCCTATTCTTCGTTCGCTTAAATATTCCGATCAGCGCCATCCTAGAGTATTGGTTATTGTGCCTACACGCGAGCTGGTGTTGCAGATTGTGAAAGAGATTGAGAAGTTGAGCACATATACCAGCACTCGCTTTCTTGCGATATATGGTGGAACCAACATTAATTCGCAAAAACAATTGGTTTATAATGGTGTTGATATTATTGTAGCTACTCCCGGAAGACTAGTAGATTTGAGCCTTACAGGGATTCTTCGATTGAAAGATATAAAACAACTGGTGATTGATGAAGTGGATCAAATGCTTAGCCTTGGCTTCCGTCAGCAGTTATTAAGCTTTTTGGAAACCATGCCGAGTAAGAAACAAACATTAATGTTTTCGGCAACAATGAATGAAGAAATTGAAGCCGTAATTGCCAAGTATTTTTATCAGCCTGAGAAGATAGAAGTGACGCCACACGGCACTCCGCTTGAGAAAATAGAACAGGTTTGTTATCATGTTCCCAATTTTAATACGAAGATTAATCTGCTTGAATATTTATTGAAGAATGATGATTCATTGAATAAAGTACTTGTGTTTTCTGCCACCAAAAAACTTGCTGATAATGTGTATGAGCAGTTAAATCAACGATTCCCTGAAGCTGTAGCTGTTATTCATTCCAATTTATCGCAGACGGCACGTATCAATTCATTGAAACAATTTCATGAAGGAACCAAGCGAGTGTTGGTGGCTACCGACATTGTTGCGCGCGGTTTGGACATAACCGATGTTACACATGTTGTTAATTTTGATACTCCTGATACTCCGGAAGATTATATACATCGTATTGGCCGCACGGGCAGGGCAAATAAGGATGGTGTAGCCATTACTTTTATTAACGAAGCGGAGCAGGAATTTCAGGTAGCTATCGAAACGATGATGAACAAGGCTATACCTTACGAATCGATTCCTGAAGAAGTGGTTATCTCTAAAGTGCTTACTGATGAGGAGATTCCGAAGATGGTGGATAAAATTAAACAGAAGAAAGGAAAAGATAAGTATGTACCGGGTCCTGCATTTCATGAGAAGAAGGAAAAGAACAAGAAGGTGATTCTTGGAAGTGCTTCTGTAAAAGAGAAGATGAAAGGTAAAATAAGGACTTATCGAAGGAGTTAACACAAAATAAAAAGTCCCGCCTTTTAATAAAGGCGGG
>CAIRRW010000330.1 GCA_903881065.1 uncultured Bacteroidota bacterium | reverse complement strand
TGAAACGTTGAACTTTGGATATAATGTAATTTCGAATGTGACACCGACAAATGAAGTATGGGCCGAAAATTATAAAATGAAGGCTGATCTGTTGATGGAAAGTACTGCTAATTCGGGTGACTTTAAAAAGAAAGGAAGTATAGAGCTTGATGCATTGAATCATATTTGTGTGTTTGATTTTCAGACTGAAATAAATGCTAACCTGGAATATGATTTGCCTACCTATGCACAGACTGTTTATAGCATTTGTGATAAAGTATTAAAACGGTTTCAAGTACGGTTCCTGGAGAAATATGGTAATCCGGTAATGGAACGGATGGTGGATATGACAAGACCAAGTTTTGCTGTAAAAGGTGGTGTTCCGTTTGAAGAGTTTAATGGGGAATTTATTCCTAGTAACCATTTTAGTTTGTATTACAGAGAAATTGGAAACTTTGTGACGCTATGGCCAAGAACCATACCAAAGAAGGTGAAAGAGATGGATCAGGAGTTTTTGTATTACTGCATTAACTCTTTTATAACGTATCCTTATACTACCAGCCTTGAATTGAATGTGAAAGCTTATGATACTAATAATGTATTGGGATTGAATGCGCTTTTTGGAATAGGAACGGTGAGTGACTGGGATTTACTGTGTATACCTGTTGGCGCGAAGGCATTAGATATTAATAGTTATATGTATTGGAATACTGTAAGCAGGTATGAAGTATCGCTGATTAACCAGGATGGCGCTGTGGTGAGTGAGGTGATGAATTATGAGAATGATATTAAAACGTATGTGGATGAAACGACATTGCTATTCAGTAACAGTGCCGGTGGATTTGATACAAAACGATTTACGGGATTGAAACAGCGGAATATAAATGTAGAGAAAGATGCTATACGACGTACTGTGCTCTATAATACGCCAATAGTGACTGGAGAATATAAAGATATAAATGCACAGAAAACTAACCCTGTGCAGGTGAATACGGGATGGCTAACGCCTGAAGAGGCTGATTGGCTGGAGCAATTATTGTTGGCTGAAGTGGTACTGTTGGATGCCAGGTATAGTAAAGAGTTTTATAGTTATGGTAGTTTTCTGCCTGTGACGCTTACTTCGCTAGTGGTGACTACTGGTGTGGTGAAAGAATATGATAGCTATGTGCAGCGGGTGAGCATGGAACTGGAATATAGTGTGGCTTATAAAAATAAGGTGCCGAATACGAATAGGAAATTTTTGAAGACGCTATAATGGAATATAGTAAAAGTAATTATGAGGAACATTATGATTTGGCCAGGTATATGGCTGGATTTGCAGAAAAGATGACAGCTGAATTTATTGATAAGTGGCTTACTAAATATAAGGTGGGTGGTGCGAATGGTGTGAATGATACGTTTGCTTTAAATAGAAGTATTACCGTAACTCCAATATTTAATGGTAGTGAACTGGTAAAGATTGAAGTAAGGATGTTGAAATATGGGCAATATGTGGATATGGGTGTGGGGCGTGGTATGCCTGTGGGGACGAAACAAAGCAATCCTACTTATTATGATCATAGAAATGAAAGAGGACAATTGTATAAACATAAATTTAGGAAACCGAAGCCGGGATATAGTAAGGTGATGGCACATAGTGCAATGAGGATAGGTGAGATATTGAGTGATAGATTTGGTATGACCATTGTAGGGATTATAGATGAAAGTTTACCGGAAACAATAGCAGCATAAAATGAGTAATAGTACAGATACCAGAACGGTAGAGATTTTAATTAAAGCCACAAGTGCAACGGCTTCTGTAAATGAAGTAACGGCGGCGACAGCCGTATTACGTGCTCAATGGAAAAAACTGCCACAAGATACTGAAGAAGCGAAAGCGAAGTTTGCTGAGTATGTAGCGATGAAGGGTAGACTTGATGAATTTAATAATAGCGTGAAGGAAGCCAGCGCCGCATTTAAAGAAGCTGCTGATGAAACGAGTAGTTTTGGAGATGTATTGAAAGGTGTATTGGGTGCTGATTTTATTATGCGTGCATTTGATGCAATAAAAGATTTTGGAAAGGAATGTTTTGAGGCATTTACCAAAGCTGAAAGTAGTGCCGCAGGATTAAAATTTGCTTTGGAAAATATTAATGGTGAAGGAAAGGGAAGTGTGAAAGAATTGATGGAACAGGCGAAAGAATTACAAAAGAATGGCATTTTTCCGCATACTGAAATTGAAAATTCACAGAAAATTCAAGCGCAATTTGGATTAACAAAAGACCAGATATTAAAACTTACTCCAATGATTGCTGACTTTGCGGCAGCAATGAAAACGGATTTGGGGAATGCTACAAATCATGTTTTACTTGCTGTTTCCGGAGGTGTTGGGGCAAATAATAAAATGCTTAAAGAGGCTGGTATAACATTTAGTAATACCGGTAGTGAAGTAAAAAACCTTGCATTACTTACTGAAGGCTTAACTAAATTACAGGGAGAAAACGCGGCGCAACTTGAAACGGATGCGGGTAAAGTAAAAAAGTATGCCAATACCTGGGATGATGTGAAAGAAAGAATGGGTAAACTATTTGATAAAACTGGTATTGTTGCTGGAATTGCAGGAGTAGTGGATGCAATGGATAAACTATCAGAACCAACAGAAACAGC
>CAIRRW010000329.1 GCA_903881065.1 uncultured Bacteroidota bacterium | reverse complement strand
CGAATGGAAAATGTTTTTCGAACGTTTCATCCTCAAATTGTTTTTCATTCAGCAGCCTACAAACATGTGCCAATGATGGAAAATAATCCATCGGAATCAATATTTACAAATGTATTGGGGACAAAAACCATCGCTGATTTATCGGTTGAATATAAAGTGGAAAAATTTGTAATGGTATCTACGGATAAAGCTGTGAACCCAACAAATGTGATGGGTGCAAGCAAACGGATTGCTGAGATTTATACACAATCATTAAATAAAAAATCGACCACCAAATTTATTACTACACGCTTTGGAAATGTACTTGGCTCAAGCGGTTCGGTAATACCACGTTTCCGTCATCAGATAGAAACAGGAGGACCGATTACAATTACTCATCCGGATATTACCCGTTATTTTATGACCATACCTGAAGCCTGTCAGCTAGTGCTGGAAGCAGGTGCTATGGGCAAAGGCGGTGAAATATTTATTTTTGACATGGGTGATTCTGTAAAGATTTATGACCTCGCCGTGAAGATGATTAAACTTTCGGGACTGGTGTTGGATAAGGATATTCGTATTGTTTATACAGGTTTGCGGCCAGGTGAAAAACTATATGAAGAACTTCTTGCTGACCATGAAAATACTTTGCCTACTCATCATAATCAAATATTAATTGCAAAAGTAAAAGAATATGATTTTGATTCAGTATCCAATAACATTAATGAATTAATTACACTGTTTGATAAACAAGATAATAACTCTATTGTTAAGAAAATGAAAGAACTTGTACCTGAATATAAAAGTAATAATTCGGTGTACGTTAACCTTGATTAATACTATATGACACCATTCAAATCTAAAACACTAATTCAAATACGCTTTAAAGACATTGATAAACTAGGGCATGTAAACAATGCCAATCATATTTCTTACTTCGAATCAGCACGGCTGGATTATTTTAATGAACTTACAAGTAATAACCTTAAAATTGATTGGGAGAATGAAGGAATTATACTTGCCAAAATTGAAATGGAATATAAACAACCAATCTTTTTAGAAGATAAAGTTTATGTTTATACATGGGTTTCGCATGTAGGTTCTAAAAGTTTTGAAATGAGCTGTTCAATAGTTAGAGAGGTGAATGGGAAGGAAGAAGTTGCAGCAAAAGGGAAAGCAATAATTGTATGTTTCAATTATAAAACTAATGAGAGCATTTTGATGCCTGAGTCGTGGAAAGCACTGATGATAGGCAGTTAAGCAAAAATATTATTGCTATCCATGCACTGTTTCGTGCTTTCCATAATTAGTTATTATGGAAGCTTCGAACTCAATCCATTCATTCCATCGTTTATCAATATCTATTCCTTCTCCATATTTACGGGCAAATCCAAGGAAAGTAGTATAATGTCCAGCTTCCGAAATCATTAGTTCGCGGTAAAATTTAGCGAGTTCTACATCCTGTATATTTTCTGATAAAACTTTGAAACGCTCACAACTGCGAGCCTCAATCATTGCTGAAAACAACAGCCTATCAACAAGAGATGATTTACGGCTTCCTCCCTTTTGCATGAATTTATAAAGTTCATT
>CAIRRW010000328.1 GCA_903881065.1 uncultured Bacteroidota bacterium | reverse complement strand
GAAACAGCAGAGAACCTTGCTGACAGAGATAAGATTAACAGAGAAGATCAGGATAAATTTGCTTTGAGGAGTCAGCAAAAAGCTACTATTGCTCAATCAAAAGGAAGATTTGCAAAAGAAATAATTTCAGTTGAAATCCAGCAAAGGAAAGGAGACCCAAAGGTATTTGCGGCAGATGAATTTATGCGCCCGGAAACTACTTTGGAAGCATTATCAAAATTAAAAGGAGCATTTAAAAAAGAAGGAGGAACAGTAACTGCAGGCAATGCATCAGGTTTAAATGATGGTGCAGCAGCTATTTTATTGGCTTCGGAAGAAGCAATAAAAAAATATAATCTTGTACCGAAAGCAAGAATAGTGTCGAGTGGAGTGATAGGAGTAGAGCCACGAATAATGGGAATAGGACCTGTTCAGGCAAGTAATTTGGCATTGAAACGTGCTGGATTATCAATGAAAGATATTGATATTATAGAATTGAATGAAGCATTCGCAGCACAGTCGTTAGCTTGTATTCGTGCATGGGGGTTAGATGATAATGATTCAAGAATTAATCCAAATGGCGGTGCAATTGCTTTGGGACATCCATTAGGTATGAGTGGTACAAGGATTTTAAATTCTGCCGCTATTGAATTGCATGAACAAAATAAACGTTATGCGCTTGTTACTTTATGTATTGGAGTAGGGCAGGGGTATGCTGTGATTATTGAAAAGTGTTAAAGCCATAATCAAAAAATGATTTACGAATTCAACGGATATAAACCAGTTATACACGAAAGTGCTTTTATTCATCCGCAGGCAACTGTTACCGGTAATGTAATTATTGGCAAGGATGTTTATATTGGACCAGGTGCGGCTATCAGAGGTGATTGGGGGCAGATAATTATTGAAGATGGCTGTAATGTACAGGAAAATTGCACTGTTCACATGTTTCCAGGGACGACGGTTTTATTAAAAGAGGCTGCACATATAGGACATGGAGCAATTATTCATGGAGGAACAATTGGCAAAAATGTATTGGTCGGTATGAATTCAGTTATTATGGATAATGTGGTGATTGGCGATAATTGTATTATTGGTGCATTGTGTTTTGTGCCCGCAGATATGATTATTGAAGATAGAAAAGTGGTGGTTGGCAATCCAGCGAAAGTTATTAAAGATGTTAGTGATGAAATTATTGAATGGAAAACTGCCGGTACAAAACTTTATCAGCAATTACCTGCCGATTGCAAAGCAACTTTGAAACCTTGTGAACCTTTGAGAGAAATAGAAGCTGACAGACCGAAACAACAGGATATTTATAAAACCTGGAAACAAATAAATAATTAACTAATCCTAAATCAAAAAATCCTTAATCAGTTATGATTTTACACTTACATTTTATCCTTCTCAATTCTGAATTTAATCAAGGTTTGGCAGCCGATTTATATGGTGGTGAAGAAACCGAAGATAATATCAAACTTCTTTGGGAAGATGAAATGCAGGTTTCGGAGCCAGTGAAAGATTTCAAAATCAAGAACAATTCTATTTATAAATTAGTAGGATATTATCCTGATGACACTGCCTTTAGTTTTGATATTTGGGATATGACGATAATTGAATGTAAGACTGAATCTGGAAATCAATTGCAATTGGCGGTTTCAAAAAAACTGTTGAAGAAAACGGAGAAAGTAGTGGATGAAAATGGCGGCGATACTCATTTATATTTTTATTTACGTGATAAATTACCTTTGGAAAATCCGATGAATGGGGTATATATCTTAAAGTCTGACTTCCCGAAAGAACTAAAAAAGAAATAATACAATCCTTTTTCTTTATTAGGCTTCTCATAATATTTAATTAGTAAAATTTCGAATATTGTAATTCAACCAAAAAATGTATCTTTGCAAACTTTATGCAGAGAAAATATTATAATATTTTATTTATAGCTTTTACGATGTTGCTACTTTCTTCCTGCCACAATGAGGAAAAGGTTTACGATTCTACTAACGTAAAAGGGAAAAATAAGCGTTTTGATTTTTCATTTGGGAAATACAATAAGCTCTTAAAAAGTTCTGATATGGATGCAAAATATGCAGCCGCTAAAAAGTATTTTGATAAGGGGGATTTTTCAAAAGCATTGACTCTTTTTGAAGAATTAATGAGTGTTTACAGGGGGACTGAAAAGGGTGAGGAAGTACAGTATTATTATGCTTACTGCAATTATAATATGGATGATTTTATTGTTGCTGGCTATCAATTTAGGAATTTTGCAAAAAACTACCCGAACAGCCTACATTCAGAAGAATGTGCTTATATGAATGCCTATTGCTTTTATCTTAATTCCCCTGAATATAGTCTCGATCAAATAGATACAAAGCTTGCTATCAAGGAATTTCAGCACTTTACATCTCAATACCCTAAGAGTTCACGAATTGAAGAATGTAATAAATTATTGGATAAATTAAGAGGGAAATTGGAAAGGAAATCCTTTGAAAATTCTATTTTATATTTTGAAACAGGTGATTACAAAGCTGCAATTGCTGCACTTAATAATCACATAAAGGATTATCCCGATTCAAAACATGTTGAGGAAATACATTATAAAATTATTAAATCCTACTATTTATTAGCTGTTAATAGTATTGAAACAAAAAAACAGGAACGATTTAAATCTGCATGTGACGCATATCTGAAATTTATAGATGCATATCCAAATAGTTCTTATATAAAGGAAGCTGAAATGATTTATACAAGTTCATTGAAGAGTTTGGAAAAATATAATAAACCAACATAATAGAAATAGTAAACGTTAATTAATTAAATAAATAAAATGGATTACAAAAAAACAGGTGCCGATTTAACAACAACAACGCGCGATTTAAGAGATTTAGATGGTAAAACCGGAAACATATACGAGAGTATTGCTATCATTTCAAAACGTGCTAATCAAATTAGTGCTGAGATAAAAGAAGAATTAACAAATAAATTGGCAGAATTTGCTTCGAATACTGATAATCTTGAAGAGATTTTCGAAAATCGTGAGCAAATTGAAATTTCTAAATTCTATGAACGTTTACCAAAACCTTCTTTAATGGCGATTCAGGAATTTTTTGATGATAAAATTTATCATCGTAATCCAAATACTGAAGTTCAGAAATAAGAATTGCTGATTAGAGATTACAAATTATAGCTATAATTTGTAATCTCTAGTTTTTCTATTAAACAATGCTGCGGAACAAAAATATTATTATTGGCGTATCAGGCAGCATTGCTGCTTATAAATCTGCATTTTTAATACGTTTGCTAATCAAAGCAGGTGCAAATGTTAAAGTAATTATGACACCTGCTTCCTTGGATTTTATTACTCCTCTTACTTTATCTACCCTTTCTAAAAATCCTGTTTTGGTTAATTTCGCAAAAGATAATACAGGCGAATGGAATAATCATGTAGAACTTGGAATATGGGCAGATGCAATAGTTATTGCTCCTGCATCAGCAAATACAATTGCTAAAATGGCAGGAGGCATCTGTGATAATTTATTATTGGCTACTTATCTTTCTGCCCGATGTAAGGTTTACATTGCACCCGCAATGGATTTGGATATGTATAAACATCCAGCTACCACAGAGAACCTTAAGCGTTTAAAATCATTTGGGAATATTTTAATTAATCCTGAAAATGGAGAATTAGCAAGCGGACTGGTTGGCGAAGGCCGTATGACTGAACCCGAAACAATTGTTTCATTTCTGGAAAATGAATTCTCTGCCAAATTACCATTCTCAAAAAAAAAAGTACTCGTAACAGCAGGACCAACTTACGAAGCAATTGACCCCGTTCGT
>CAIRRW010000327.1 GCA_903881065.1 uncultured Bacteroidota bacterium | reverse complement strand
CAGGTAAAGTCGTTGTCCTTTGTTTCCGGTGCATTGGCGCAAAGTGTATAGCGCAACACATCCTGCTTGTCTTTAAACTCCAGTAAATACTCGTGCAGCCAGACTGCCCAGTTGCGCGAAGTAGAAATTTTATTTCCTTCTAGATTTAGAAATTCATTGGCAGGAACATTTTCCGGAAGAATGTAAGAACCTTCTGCCATCAGCATTGCAGGGAAAATAATACAATGGAAAACAATATTGTCTTTACCTATAAAATGAACAAGTTTTGTTTCTTTATCTTTCCAGTATTTTTCCCATTCTTTATTTGGCAACAAATCTTTAGTAGCAGAGATATAACCTATTGGAGCATCAAACCAGACATACAACACCTTTCCTTCAGCACCATCCACAGGCACTTTAACACCCCAATCCAAATCACGCGTCATTGCCCGAGGTTGCAATCCTGCATTCAGCCAGCTCTTGCACTGCCCATACACATTGGTCTTCCAGTCTTTGTGCGAATCAATATACGCTTCAATCCTGGGCTGCATTTTATCAAGAGGCAGGAACCAGTTCTTTGTTTTTTTCAACATAGGTTTCTCGCCTGATAAAGTGGATTTAGGATTTATTAAATCAGTTGCATTAAGCGTGCTTCCACAGTTTTCGCATTGGTCGCCATACGCATTTTCATTACCGCATTTCGGACAGGTGCCAATAATATATCTATCAGCCAAAAACTGATTTGCCTTTTCATCAAAATATTGTTCGGTAATTTCTTCCTCGAAAACACCTTTATCATAAAGGGTTTTAAAAAATTCGGAAGCAGTTTCGTGATGTGTTTTAGAAGAAGTTCTGGAATAAATATCAAATGAAATTCCGAATGAATTAAATGCATCACCCATTATTTTATGATATTTATCTACCACCTGCTGAGGAGTAATTCCTTCCTTTTTCGCTTTAATGGTAATGGGTACGCCATGTTCATCCGAACCGCAAATAAATTTTACATCTTCACCTTTCGAACGCAGATAACGCACATAAATATCAGCAGGTAAATAACAGCCGGCCAAATGACCTATGTGCACAGGGCCATTTGCATAAGGCAAAGCAGCAGTAACGGTATGTCTTTTATATTTCATATTTTTGTCAAAGATAATAATACTTACTCAACTAAAATAAATGACAATACCTTCTTATTTAAAAAAGGGCGACAAAATAGGCATAGTGGCTTGCGCCCGAAAAATATCAAAGGAAGAATTGCAACCTGCCATAGATATATTAAAGGGCTGGGGACTGGAAGTGGTGCTGAGTAAAAATTTATTTAATTCGTACCATCAGTTTTCAGGAACTGATGAACAGCGTACCGAAGATTTGCAAACCATGCTGGATGATACTTCTGTAAAGGCTGTTATCAGTGCACGAGGAGGGTATGGCACAGTTAGAATAATTGACAATCTTGATTTTACTACATTCAAAAAGAATTCTAAATGGATTGTTGGATACAGCGATATTACTGTTCTGCATTCGCATATTCATAATTTTGGAATCGAAACAATACACGCTACAATGCCTGTAAACTTTGAGAAGAATGAAGAAGCTGCCGAAACGTTGCGTAAATCTTTGTTTGGCGAAATTATTAATTATGAATTTCAATCACATCCTTTAAACAGAAAAGGAATTGCCGAAGGCTTATTAGTTGGCGGTAATCTTTCACTATTATATGCATTGACAGGCAGTGATTCCGACATTAATACAAAAGGAAAAATATTGTTTATAGAGGATTTGGATGAGTATCTTTATCATATTGACAGAATGATTATGAATCTAAAACGTTCAGGAAAGCTTAATGAACTTGCAGGTTTGATAGTTGGTGGAATGACTGACATGAAAGATAATACAGTTCCTTATGGCAAATCAGCGGAAGAAATTCTTCTTGATGCGGTAAAAGAATATGATTATCCGGTTTGTTTTAATTTTCCCGCAGGACATATAGATAGGAATCTGGCATTTTATCTTGGCAGAAATTGTACAATTAGTATTGGAAAAAAGAGTACGTTAAATTACAAATAAAAAAGCCCACTCTTTTAAGAATGGGCCTTAATCAGATAAGGTTTTTATTACTTCTCAAATTTAACATATCCTTTAGGAATTTCAAACATAGAGGGATCCACTATTTTGCTGGTAATTTTTGTTACTTCTAATCTTCCGTTCTCTTTTCCTTTTAAATCAGTTGAGAAAGACATCATCGGAAACATATTATTTACATCTTGAATTTGCAGAAAATATATAGAAGGTTTTTCCCTGCGATTTAGTATATGCAGTAATTTTTGGAAGAAAGAGAATTTTCCATCAGCCAAGTAATAAGTAATTATCGTTTCTTCCTCAGTATTAGTAACCAAATACTCAGTACATTTATATCCTTGAAGTGTTTTCGTGGCGGTGCCTTTTTTTACAGTGCAAGTTCCTTTCATTGGAGGAGTTGAAGGAGTTGTTTGCTCCATATATAACTTACGATCGTGATTCAACGACTTCATTGTTTTTGCTTCAAGGTCAATCAGGAAAGTTCCTTCGACTCTATGTGACCTGGAGCCAATCTCATCAATTTTTACATTGTTACCTTTAACGAAATATATGTAGGTTGTAGTGTCAGCCATCGTTTCTTTTTTGAATTCAATAGATCCTTCAAAATTTTGTGAAAATGCGCCAAATGATATTACTGTAATTAAAATAACTAAAGCGGTAATTTTTAAAATAGATTTTCTCATTTTATTTTTTTTATGGGTTTAGTAATTGTTCTCGTCGGCTAAAGTAGTAAATTTACTGTTAGCGTTTTCATCTTACCAAAAGTTATACCACAAATTTATGAACACCAACTAATTTAGTTACCTTGCACATTATATTTTTGAATTATATAGAGAAATAAAATAGTTTCTAAAAATAATTAATGGCGGAACATAACGATACTGGTGTAAAAGGGGAGGAGTTAGCCGCTTCATTTTTAATTAAGAAAGGCTATTCAATTCTTGAAACCAATTGGCGTTTCAAAAATCTGGAAGCCGATATTATTGCAACTTTTGATAAAACACTGATTGTTGTTGAAGTCAAAACTCGTAACAGTAATTATTTTGGAGAGCCAGAAACATTTGTAAATAAGCAAAAACAAAAAAAATTAATTAAAACAGCTAACGAATATATCATTCGAAAAAATCTTGATTTAGAGGTTCGATTTGATATTGTTTCCGTTATTCTTGGCAACAGTCAGACGAAGATAAATCATATTGAAGATGCTTTTTCTACAAGTCATTAATAGGCAACTCCCCTTTTTTACAGCATAGTTCATCGGCTTTGACTATCTTTGTACAAAAATTGACAGATGGCTAAAGTATTCAAACGCAAAGACAATAAAGATTCCAAAGGAAAGAAACCTTCCGGTACAAAGAGAGGAAAAGACGATTATCCTGACAAGAAACCGTTTTTCAAGAAAGATGAATTTTCTGATTCTTCAGAAAGGAACTCTAGGAATGATGATAAAGAATTTAAAGAAAAGCGTTCCGATTCACCTAGAAAATCATATTCAGATAAAGGCAATAAACCTGCTTTCGAACGTTATCGTGATGATTCGCGTCCTTCGGATTTTGGAAGCCCGAAAAGAAGAAGCACTGGTGATGGTGGATTTAATAGAAAAAGCAGTTCGGATAAACCTTTTTTCAAAAGAAAAGATGGCGATAATGAGGATAAGCGTTCATTCAGAGGTAAGGACGATGATAAATCACCGAGAGGATTCAAAAAACCGTTTGATAGTTCTGCGCGTAAATCTTTTTCTGATAAACCAAAAGGCCTTTTTAAATCAAAGCCTTCTGTAAATCCAAATGATTTAGATGAATCCGACTTTGAATATGGAAAACCTAAACCATCATACGATTCGAGTAAAGGAAAAGAATTTAAGAGAAAACCGTACGAAAGAAAAACATATTCAACCAAAAAGCCAAGTGTTTCCAAGCCTCAGCGCGAGGAAGATGATGGAATGGTAAGGTTGAATAAATACATTGCTAATGCAGGAATTTGTTCGCGCAGAGAAGCGGATGATTTAATTTCCTCCGGAGTAGTTCAGGTAAACGGTAAAACAATTACCGAAATGGGTTTTCGTGTAAAACCTACCGATATTATTAAATATGGCGGACAGACTTTGAAAAAAGAAAGGATGGTGTACCTGGTGCTTAATAAACCGAAAGATTATATCACCACTTTTGATGACCCTCAAAAACGTAAAACCGTTTTGGAATTGGTACAGAATGCCTGCAAAGAACGCATTTATCCTGTTGGTCGTCTTGATAGAGCGACAACTGGTTTGCTGATGTTTACCAATGATGGCGAATTAACGAAAAAACTTACACATCCTAAGTATGGTGTTCGCAAAATATATCATGTTGAATTGGATAAGCCTTTAAAACGTCAGGATTTAGACCAGATAGCAGAAGGGCTAGAGTTGGAAGATGGACCAATAAAAGTGGATGAAGTTACGTATGTGGGCGATGGTGCTGATAAAGCTTCAGTAGGAGTGGAGATACATTCGGGGAAGAACAGGATTGTTCGTCGTATTTTTGAACACATGGGTTATAATGTTCGTAAACTGGACAGAGTAATGTTTGGTTGTCTTACCAAAAAGGATTTACCACGAGGTCGTTGGAGATTCTTAACAGATGCAGAAGTAGGAATGTTAAAAATGATTAGCGCAGAATAAGTAGCACGTTCTGCTAAAAACAGAAACGAGGTTCAATAGTATATTGAACCTCGTTTCTGTTTTATAAACTCTGTATTTTACTTCGCCTTATTCAGCCCCATCAATTCTTTCGCCGCATTATTTACATTAATAAAACCGCCAGAAATACACAGTTCCTTTATTTTCCTTTTCCCTTTCTTAGCTCCCGGTACTTTAACTTTCTTCTTATAAGTTACCACTGTTTTCATCAATACTGCACGTACTTCACTCGATTTTAATTCAGGAAAATATTCTCTCACTATTGCTGCAGCACCTGTTGTACTTGGCGCCGCCATGCTTGTTCCCGATTCTTTAGTATATTTATTATTCGGAATAGTAGAATAAATATCAACACCAGGTGCAAATAAATCTACTTCTTTAAGGCCATAATTTGAGAACGAACCAATCATTGATTTGCCACCGTCCGAAGCATTTGCACCCACGTTAATCCAGTTACTTGCTATTTCGCCAGAAAGTAAATGACGATTAGGATACGACAATTCCACATCATTATCTTTCGATTCATTACCTGCTGCATGAACAATCAATACATCCTTCGACTCCGCATATTTCACCGCCTCATCCACCGCTTTTTTATCTGGAGAATAATATTTTCCGAAACTCATATTGATTATCGAAGCACCATTATCCACAGCATATCTAATGCCATTTGCAATGTCTTTATCACGCTCATCACCATTAGGTACGGCACGTATCACCATTATTTTTACATTGTCAGCAATCCCGTTTATTCCCAAATTATTATTTCTCATACCAGCAATAATTCCTGCTACGTGGCTGCCATGCAATGCATCCGGCCCTTGAATATGATTGTTGCCGTAATATCTTTCATTCACGTCATTCACATGGTCGCCCACAATATATTCCCGTACCGAATCCGCATTCATTTTATTAAACTTAACTTCCCCTTCCAACTGATCTTTCGCCTGTTTTATCTGGTCTTCCAATTCTTCCGGTTTTATACCGAATGCAAAAGCAAGTTTCAAACCGGACTTCATTTTTTTCTCGGTTTTATTTTGAGGCGTATAATTATTCAATGCTTCCTTATTAAGCACCCCATTGCTTTGTTTTTTCACATTATCCAGATACGTCGAAAGCATTGTTATACCTAATAATTGCTGTTCAGCAGTAGCTTCTTCTTTATTATAAGCAGTACGTGTTTTTTTAAATTCAGCAAATTCCTTCGCCTCTTCAGCAGTAAGTTTTGTAGTATCCAGCTTACTGAATTTCCTGTTTCCTCGCTGATAAATTCTTGCTAGTTCGGTTGCTTCATGGTCAATATCTCCATTTTTACCACCCAGGAAACTCCAGCCATGCACATCATCTACATATCCGTTGTGGTCATCATCGATACCATTATCCGGTATTTCGGCAGTATTTGTCCAGATAACATTTTTCAAATCTTCATGGTTAGGGTCCACACCACTATCAATAACAGCCACTATCACAGTTTTCGATTTCTTATCTTTCAGTTTTTTTAATGCTTCTTCCGAGCCTACACCATACACCTTATCCACAGTAGGGTCCAACGTTTGCCAGTTATCAGGTAGTTTCTTCTGTGCAAACGAAACAGACGCAATAAATAAGGCAACCAATAGTAAATTCTTTTTCATAACCATATAATTTTGAATTGCGAAAGTAGGGTTTTATTAATTAGTAACATCTCTCAACTGTAAATTAACTTTATGTACACAAACGTTAATATCGTTTTTAAAACGTTGAAACTGGTTAAAATTTCTGAACTCTGAAAATTGTCAGACTGTTCCGATGTGATAAAACGACAATACCAACAAAAAGGTTTTTCACTAAAAGTTCAAAATTAAGCCCACCCGATGTCATTTTTTACGATCGCGATGTCATTTTATGCGCACGCGATGTCGTTTTTTACACACGCGATGTCGTTTTTTGCGCTTGCGATGTCATTTTTTGCACTCGCGATGTTGTTTTTTACGCTTGCGATATCGTTTTTTGCACACGCGATGTTGTTTTTTACACTATTTTATTTGAATAAAACACCCTCTAAAAAACAGTTGCCCCTTTTTATGCCTGCTAATCCATTTTCTCGCCCCAAAACCTCTTTTCTCACATTCTTAACCAAATCTCCAAGGCGGGCGTTTTTCTAAAAGCACTGTTTTTTTAGTATTTTGAAGAGTTGAGCTATTTTAAAGAAACGGTTGAAGTTTATTTTTATTCCCCTATAGTAATGAATGTTTAGTACTTTTGGAGAAGAGTTAATTTAAATGTTAATCGCACATTGAGAACTCAATAAGCTAATGAATACATTTTATGACGCGAAACCAAACAAAAGAATTAATAATTAGAAGTCAGGTTAAACAGAAGAATCAGTTTTATTACCTAAACAAACCTTTTGTTAGAAGTATAAAAAATGGCATCTTACTCATATGTATTTTTATTAGTCCTCTTTTAATTAAATCACAAGTGCTTGCCGGTTATTCTCTTCAAGACCATCTAGCAACCGCAATACATCCACATGGTTGTAATTCAACTTATATTACTAATTTCCCTAACGATTCAATTTGGGTAAATCTAGGTTATAGAGATAGTATGACAGGGAATTTCTCGCACCCTCACATTGATGCGAATGGCAAGGATTTGTTATTAGAAACCGGGTTCAATACTTCTAATTATATTGTTAGTTTATTATTATCCAATGGACAGTATTCATCGGCACATAACGTAATATTAACGGATTGGACGGTAGTAGATAATATAAATTGGCAAAGTGTTTTTGCATTCTGTACAACGGGAATATATCTTGCCCCTCACTATGTTGTACCGCTTGATTTCAACATAGATTTTGGTCTTTCTCAAACCGATACAGTTCTTGGTATAAAAATAATTTTTCTAACATCACCCGGTGACCCTGATTTTGCAGGAGCATATATTATTAATCCGCAACCGTTGGGTATTAAAAATATTGAAGCGAAAGGGGAACTAAATTTATATCCTAATCCTTTTACTGATAAAATAAATATCAGTCTTAATAATCAAGGGTCAAATGAAATTATTCTGTATGATATTCATTTCCATAAATTAATCCAACAACCATTTAATAATCCAACAACGATAAATACAGAACAACTCGAAAGAGGCATGTATTTTTATGAGGTGCGAAACAATTACGGAATTATTAAGAACGGGAAGGCAATTAAAGAATGAATTTGTTATTCAGAAAGATTATTCAATTAGTTAGTTTCTCATTTCTTTCAATTAAAATTACTCCCCTCGAAACACTCATTAAATAAGCACTTAACAACAATTAACAAGACAGAACAAATTAATAAAACTTGCCAATTCAATTAATTACCGTACATTTGCCGCGGTTTTAGTCAAAACAGGATTTTTGTTGAGACGAATTTACGACTGATTAACATTTTGCCGAAATAGCCCCAATGCCAATGATGGTGGGCTTCTTAAAACACAGTTGTCGAATTCTACTCACATATACTTCCTAGTATAATGACAACTGTAATATAAATATAATAAAAAATTAATGAACAAATTTGAAGCCTTAGGGCTAAGTGATGTTATTGTCAAAGCGATAACAGAAATGGGGTTTGAAACACCCACACCAATTCAGGAGAAAACAATTCCCGAACTATTAAAAGGTAACACCGACCTTGTAGCGTTAGCACAAACAGGTACAGGAAAAACAGCTACTTTCGGGTTGCCGTTAATTTCTCTAATCGATTTTAACTCGCGCGATACACAGGCATTAATTATGTGCCCTACGCGTGAATTATGTATGCAAATTACTCGCGATTTGCAGAGCTACACCAAGTATATTAAAGATGCAAACATAGTTGCAGTGTACGGTGGAGCAAGTATTGACACACAAACACGTGAGATTAAAAGAGGAGCACAGATTGTTGTTGCTACTCCGGGTCGTATGAATGATATGATTGACCGTCGTCGTGTAAACCTTTCACATGTTCGTTTTGCAGTGCTTGATGAAGCAGATGAAATGCTGAACATGGGATTCAAAGAAGATTTGGATACTATTCTTTCTCAAACACCGGAAGAAAAAAACACATGGTTGTTCTCTGCAACAATGCCTGATGAGGTTTTGCGTATCTCTAAAAACTATATGAGCAATCCTATAGAAATTACTGCAGGTACTAAAAATGCAGGTAACGTAAATATCGACCACGTATTTTATGTGGTACATGCACGCGATAAATATCCTGCACTTAAACGTATTGCGGATTCAAACCCTGATATATTTGCCATTGTTTTCTGTCGTACTAAAATTGAAACACAGGAAATAGCTGATAAATTAATCAAGGACGGATACAATGCTGATGCATTGCACGGAGATTTATCTCAATCGCAACGCGACCATGTAATGAAACGTTACAGAAGCCGCTCGTTGCAAATGCTTGTTGCTACTGATGTCGCAGCGCGTGGTATTGATGTTCAGGATGTAACTCACGTTATCAATTATACATTACCTGATGAGATAGAAAATTATACTCACCGTAGCGGACGTACTGCACGTGCAGGTAAAACAGGTGTTTCCATCGCTATCATCAACATGAAAGAGATTGGAAAAATCAGAATCATTGAACGAATCATCAAAAAGAAATTTACTGAAGGTAAAGTTCCAACAGGCTTTGAAGCATGTGAAAAACAATTGTTCAGCTTAGTTAAAAAGATTCATGATGTGGAAGTAAATGAAAAAGCGATTGAACAATACATGCCTAAAATTTATGAAGAATTGCAGGACATGAGCAAGGAAGATATCATTAAACGCTTTGTATCTACTGAGTTTAATCGTTTCTTGGAATATTACAGAAATGCTCCCGATCTTAATGCATCTGGTTCAAAAGAAAGAGAACGTTCATTTGATTCGGCTCCGGGTATCACTAAATTATTTATTAATCTCGGTGAGTTGGATAGTCTGGATACACAATCAATGAAGGAATATATTTCTGAAGTATCAGGAGTTGATATTGCTTCCATCGTTAATATTGATGTTAAAAGCAGTTTTTCTTTTATTGAAGTAAAAACAGAAGCCGCTGAAATAATACAAGGCACATTTAAAAATGCCCGTTATAATAATCGTTCTGTACGTATTGAATCTCGTGGTGCTGCAAGTGGAGGCGGAGAAAGAAGAGGAGATGGCGGACGCAGTGGTGGATCTGACAGAAGACGTTCTTCCGGTGGTGGCGGAAACAGCTACGGTGAACGTAGAAGTTATGGCGGTCGTTCGGACAGAGGTGGAGATAGAGGAGAGAGAAGCGATAGAGGCGACAGAAGTGGCTATTCTAAATCGTCAGGAGGAGAAAGGGGTTATGGAGAAAAGAAAAGCTATGGCGACAGTGGCGGTGAACGTAAGTCTTACAGCGACCGTGCTGAAAGAAGTTCATCTAAATCCGCACCTTCAGAATCATCTTCAGGAGGAGATAGAAAAAGTAATTTCTCTAGGGAAAAACGTCCGAGAAGAAAGTTTTAGTATAAACAAAAAGGTGAACATATTTGTTCACCTTTTTTATTTAGTTTAGAAAATATGAAAGTAATTGTAACAGGTGCTACCGGCATGGTAGGCGAAGGTGTGCTTCACGAATGTTTATTGAGCAATGAAGTTGAACAGGTTTTGGTAATCAACCGTAAACCATGTGGTGTGGTTCATCCAAAGCTAAAAGAAATAATTCACTCAGACTTTTTTGATATGTCTTCTATAGAAAATCAATTGGTAAATTATGATGGGTGCTTCTATTGTTTGGGAACAACATCGTTAAAGTTGACAGAAGAACAATACAGTAAAGTAAGTTATACACTTACTATTTACATTGCTGAAATACTTGTAAAACTAAATCCGAACATGACATTCTGTTATGTATCCGGCGCAGGAACAGATGGAACAGAGAAAGGAAAGTTTATGTGGGCAAGAGTAAAAGGCAGAACAGAAAATCAGTTGATGAAATTGGGCTTTAAAAAGGTATTTTTATTCCGTCCCGGACTAATGAAACCAACAAAAGGTTTGAAGAATACAATCAAAGCATATAAATATGTAACATGGTTGTTTCCATTACTAACATGGCTTCTTCCCAAATTTGTATGTACACTCAAAGAGGTTGGTAGTGCCATGATTAATACAATAAGTAAAGGTTATAGTAAATCAGTTTTGGAAGTAAAAGATATTGTTGATTTAGCTAAAAAATAAAACATAGTTGACTTTGGTCAGACTATAGTTAATAGATAATTACTTACTTTGTGAAAATTATAACAAACTTTCTAATATGAAAAATCTATTTTTAATAACAGTGCTTGGCGTTTCTTTATTTACCGGTTGCGCAAGTAACAATGCTGGAACAGAGGCTAAAACAGCTTCGAAAGATACCACACTTAAATATTTTGGTGACACAATTACAATGGATGGTGCTGTTGATGTAAATCAATTGGCAACGAACTTGAAGGGAAAGGATTCTTTAAAAATCAAACTTGCAGGGAAAATAGAATCTGTTTGTCAGAAAAAAGGCTGCTGGATGAAAATGAATATTGGAAATAATCAGGAAATGATGGTTCGTTTTAAAGACTATGGTTTCTTTGTTCCAAAGGATGCTTCAGGGAAGGAAGTTGTGATAGAAGGAGTGGCTTTTCATGATACTACTAAAGTGGCTGAACTGAAACATTATGCTGAAGATGCAGGAAAATCAAAGGAAGAAATTGCTAAGATTACTGAACCGGAAATTAATATCAGCTTCGAAGCGCATGGTGTTATTATCAAGAAGTAAAATAATTGTTTTTACTGCCCTTGTAGTTTTAATTGTTTTATTGTCACAATGCAAACAGGCAGATAAACCAAGTGTTAGCACTTCTGAAAACACTTCATGTGTTAAAACAAAATCACTAAACCCAAATGGGGACAGCGAGTTGGCTTTATTGATGAGACACATGTACGATTCATTAAACTCGATGAATAGGTTAATTAAAAATGGAGGAGTTCCTTCTAAGTTTCCGGAATCTTTCTTAAAAATACATACTGCAAAGCCAACAACTTCAACAACTAAATTAGAATCCTTTGATGCATTTGCAGATGACTATATTACAACATTAAGATTGCTTTATAAGTCGCCAAAAGCTGACTTAAACAAGAATTATAATTCGTTAGTTCAGAAATGTGCTAACTGCCACGAAGCTTCCTGTCCTGGCCCACTGAAAAAGATATACAAACTTAAGCTGGATTTTTAACACCAGCTACTTTTTAGTAATAGGGGATTAAGAGGCATCTTCAAATAATATTGTTTACTTTCACGGGAAAATAAAACAATGTTATATACCTTTCTTAAAAACTTAATGAGAATAACGGTAAGGGTTTTCTTCCATTCCATTACTATTCGTAATAAGGAAGTGATACCTGCAAAAGGGCCATTGTTGGTATTGGCAAATCATCCAAGCACTTTTATGGACCCTATTGTTATTGCAACGATACTTAATCGGAAAGTGTTTTTTCTTGGGAAAGGCGAATTATTTAAAAGCAGATTTGCTAAATGGTTATTACCTAAGTTAAATATTGTACCAGTATATCGTAAGCAGGACGATCCTTCACAGATGAGTAAAAATGAAGAGACCTTTGCGAAGTGTTATGAACATATTGAGAATGGCGGTGCTATATTAATGTTCCCGGAAGGAGTGAGTTTTACAGAACGTAAATTACGGCCATTAAAGACAGGTGCTGCAAGAATTGTATTAGGTGCTGAAGCAAAAAATGATTTTAAACTTGGAGTTCAAATAGTAAATATTGGATTGAATTATGTCGATCCGCATCGCTTTAACAGAGATTTGTTTATCAATATACACAAGCCGATAAAAGTTGTTGACTATAAAGCGGATTTTGAGAAAGATAGTTTTGAAGGAGTAAGAAATTTAACATTGGAAATTACAAAACAAATAGAAAATTTAATCATTGCAATTGAGGATGACAAAACTTACGAATTGGTAAGAGATGTTGAAACAATATATAAATCAAAACTCTCTGAAGAGAGAGGTTTGTCAAAATATGAAAAGGATGCTGAATTTATTATCACCAAAAACATTGTTGAAACAATAAATTACTTTCTTGAGAACGATCGGCAACTAGTGGAAAGTATGCGTTTAAGAATAAAGAATTATTTGAAAAACTTAGGCGAGTTGAATCTTAGTGATGGTGACATAGCACCAAAACAGAATCGAAAATCATTCCTAATAAGTACTCTTAAATCTATTTTGATACTGTTATTTGGTGCTCCAATCTGGATCTATGGGTTTATTAATAATTTTCTGCCATTTGAAATACCCGGTTGGTTAGCAGATAAAATCAGCAAACAGAAAGAATTTAGAGGCGCTATAGGTATGGTAGGAGGAATGTTTACTTTCCTTATTTTTTATTCCATACAAATAATACTTGTATGGAAATTCACAATTAATTTCTGGCTCACTCTAGCTTATGGTATTAGCCTTCCTTTAACAGGTCTGTTTGCGTATTGGTATTTTTACCTTATTAAGAAGATAAAAACAAAATGGTTAATAATGATTTTATTCTACAGGAAAAGTGTTTTTATTTCAAAACTAATTACCGAACGCGAACAAATAATCACGGAATTTGATAAAATTAAAATTAACTATTATCAAGTGGTTGAGAGCAAAAAACTACATCCAAACAACTAAAAATTCATTGAATTCTTTTTTCAATTCCCCGAATAACTTCTTAAATGTTTCCATTTTTTCGGTCATAATTTTATGATCGGCAAATAACTGATGGTCAATAGCGATTGGATATTCAGAAGCAAAGGTCGCAAGGAATTTTTCATGAGATTTTACTTCATGATTTAAATCTTGCAGATTCAAATTCTGTATAATAAACTGATTTTGGAAATGTTCAATTCTCTTACGAACATCTTCTTTGTTGTTTTTACCAGCAATATACTCTAGTCTCTTTTGATAGATTTTAAGTTCATCGGCAAAGAAATTTGCTTCACTTCTCCATAATTCGTGCTCAAAATGTAAAGCATCAATGTGTTTTGTTTTAATTAAAGTTGTCATGGCTATTATGTTTTATGATTATGACACAAAAGTAAATTTAAGCTGATTACCAAGTAATGATGAAACGCAAAACGAACAGTGATTCATATCAAAAGGGGTTCTTATATTCTGAAGATAATGATGTTTGCAGAGGAAACACTTGCCAATCACGAAACGTCCAATTACTAAATAAGTAGTACTTTCGTTTCTTAAACAAATTGATGTAATCAAAAATAAATATGTGGACAGAACAAAATAATAAACTGGATAGAACGTTTAAATTTAAAAATTTTATTGATGCATTTACGTTCATGACGAAAGTTGCTTTTATTGCAGAAAAGATGAATCATCATCCTTATTGGACAAACATATATAACATAGTAACTATATCACTTTCCACTCATGATGCTGGAGATGTAATTACTGTAAAAGATAGAAAGCTTGCTTCCGAAATTGATAAAATATACAATGGAAACAAAGGATTGCTCAAAAAGAATTAACATAAGATTTAATGAACAGATTAGTCCTACTTTCTTTTCTTTTCTGAATTACTTGAATTATAAAAATAAGGGAGAGGTTTCATTTATATTATTGCTCTTTCTTTTTCCATTATTGGTTTTTAGCCAAACCAATACTAAACTTCTCTCCGAAATAGAAAATCTGAAAGCAGATGACGCTATGAAACACGCGGTATGGAGCATTTGTGTTATACCAGTCAATAAGGATACTGTCCTATATCAATACAATAGTAAAATAAGTTTAATCCCTGCAAGCACAATGAAAATTGCTACTACAGGGGCAGCGCTGTCTATACTTGGGAAGGATTTTACATTTGAAACAAAAATTGAATATGATGGGAAATACGATTCGGTATCAGGCACTATTAATGGAAACCTTTACATTACGGGAGGAGGTGACCCTACATTGGAATCAGAGTATTTTAAACGAAAAGGAGACAGTTCTTCAGTTGTTATCCGGTGGGCGAAAATACTTCGTTCAAAAGGAATAAAGAAAATTACAGGAGCAGTGATTGCCGATGCAAGTATTTTTGATGAAAACATGACACCGGATGAATGGATATGGGCTGATATGGGCAATTATTATGGAGCCGGAGCCTGTGGTTTATCATATAAAGATAATAAGTATTCGCTTTATTTTAATTCGGGCGAAGCCGGAACCAATACAACTATTTTAAAAACACTACCTGTTATTTCTGGGATGCATGTGAATAATAAAGTGGTGGCTGGAGGTACTGATGATAATGCGTATATATTCGGAGCTCCATATGATAATTACCGCTTCGTTTCTGGAACTATACCTGCAAACAGAACAAATTATAAAGTAGAAGGGGCGATACCTGATCCAGCTTTGTTTTGTGCAGAAAAATTAACTATAGCATTGAAGAGTGTGAAAATAGATGTTGCAGAAAAACCAACAACAGTAAGGTCATTAAAACAGAGCCAGACCAATTCGGCAGGGAAAAAGAATACGTTATATGTCCAACACTCCCCTTCATTGGATTCAATAGTGCACCTTACGAATTTACGAAGTATTAATCTTTTTGCGGAGAGTATGCTTAAATATATAAGTTATAAAAAATCTGGTTATGGCACAGAGGTGGATGGAATAACTATTATTATTGACTATTGGAAGAAACAAGGTGTTGACGTTTCCGGTTTGTTTATGACTGATGGCTGTGGATTGGCACGTGCAAATGTAATCACAACAAAAACACAAACAGAAATGCTGAAGGTAATGGCTAAGGATAAAAATTTCAATACGTTTTATAACTCTTTGCCGGTCGCAGGTAAATCAGGTTCGCTTGGAGGATTGTGTGAAGGCACACTTGCCGAAAATAATTTACATGCTAAAAGCGGATATATGACAAGAGCCCGTGGTTATGCAGGATATGTAAAAAATAAAAAAGGAGAGTTGCTTTGTTTCTCCTTGCTTACAAATAATTACGATTGCTCGCCAACGGAGATGAAAAAGAAATTGGAGAAATTACTTATTGCATTGGCAGAATAAAAAAGGAATTACAAATTTCTTTGTAATTCCTTTTAATATCTTGAAACTAATAATCGACATAACTAATAATCTTAGAAAGGCAAATCATCTTCAACAGAAGAAGATGATAACGGTTCAGGAACTTCAGAAGCAGGATTGTTTGAAGTAGCTGAAGAATTTGAATTAGAAGAGTTATTTGAATTTGAAGCACCTTCTAAACGCCAAGCCTCAAGCGTATTAAAATACTTAACTTCACCTTGTGGGCTTGTCCACTCGCGACCACGCAAATTAAAATGAACTTTTATTTCAGAACCTATCTGATACTGGTCAATCAAATTTACTTTATCTTGTGTTAGTTGGAAAGAAACGTGTTGAGGATATTGTGATGATGAGCTGTCAGTTATTACAAAATCTCTTTTTTTGAATTTTTCCGACACTTGTTGTACTTCCCCTTTTACTTTTAATGTTCCTGTGATGTCCATGTTGATATTATTTAATGTTGATGATTAATTAATTATTGATTATTTATGCAAAGATAGCAATACTTTCCATGCTTCTTCTACTTTATTGTTTTCCAACAAACCTTTTGCAATGTGATGCAAGTGATCATTGAGTTTTAACATATTGTTGCCATATATTTCAAATGCTTCATTTATTGCACCTGAGTTAATATAAGCAAGTACTTCATCTTCAGATGGCAATTTTTCTATGTTTCCAAGCTGTCCTAAATTATTACCTGTTAACACTGTTGATGTACGAATTTCTGTTGGGATTTTATCAATACCGATTCCTAAATTCATATTTGGTTTAGTAACTTCAAATAGTGCATCGCCATTTGCTCTGCTGTACCAGTTACCACCCATTCGTGCTACTAAATCAATTTTATGAGGATCGATGTGTTTTGATGCATCCAATACATCTTCGCTGATATGTATTAATAGCACTTCACATATAATTAAATTCCCTGCACCTCCTTCAGTACCTAATTCTATTACCTGATTTACTTTACATTCTAATTGGGCAGGCGATTCCTTTACTCTGAAGGGTTTTACCAGTTGAGATTCAATAGCAGTAAAACCGGCCTTTTCAAATTCATTTACTCCTTTTGGATATTCCGAACTTGCTAGTGAAGTTTGTTGAACCATATCGTAGGAAACAATATTTATAACCACTTCCGGCACTTCTTTTAAATTCTCATAAGTGTTCTTGTTTTTCCCTGTTCTTCCACTTCGCGACGGAGAGAAAATAACAATAGGAGGGTTGGCACTAAATACATTAAAGAAACTAAATGGTGCCAGATTAGGATTTCCATCTTTATCCACCGTACTTGCAAAGGCTATCGGGCGTGGCGCCACCGCACCAAGCAGGTAACTATGAAACTCCGATGTTTTAACTTCTTTAGGGTTGATTGTCAACATAACTTATTCGCAATAAAAAAATCAATAAAGTAAAGAATCAGTTGTGTTCTATTCTTGTTAGAATACCATTACTACACTAACAGTAGGCATTATCGGTAACTGATTAACCCTTTGTGATGGGTCGGTACGAGGCACATAAAATACATTCGCCCTATTGTAAACATTAGTAGCACCTGCTGCAACATCCAATTTGCAATATTGAAACAATTGGAAAGTACGTTTAATGTTAACATCTAACCTATGATACCAAGGCAGTTCATGCAATTGACCATTAGCCAGGAAGAATGCAAGATTTCCATTAGTACTGGTATAATTAGTATTAATACCATTTTGGAAATCCAAGCTCTCATAAAAGCCTCCCGTTGGGTTATACGGGAATCCAGAGCCAATACTCCAGCGTGCACCAACTTCCCAGTTAAGACTTCTTCCGAAGGTATAAGTAGCAACTATATTTCCGTTGTGGCGACGATCATATATGGTACGGTAGTTTTGCACACCATCCCATTGATTTATAAATCCAAGATCGTATACCAGCCATAAATATAAATGTCTGTATTCATATTTAAAAGTTACATCAATTCCTTTTGCAACACCGGTTTCAATAATATAATCATCTCTTAACAATTGAGGTTTATCTTGATTTGACGGAGTGTTTGCATATAGTTGATAAGGATTAATATTTGTCAACTGTTTAAAATCTTTTATATAACCTTCCACGTTCATTTCAAAATGTTTTGCAAGGTCAAATTCAAAACCTGCAACATAGTGGTTGGCTTTTTGTAATTTAGATTTTACACTTACCGTTTCACCATTTTCATTTACATAACTTGTTGGCAAGTTATCTGGGCCGGTAAGGAAACCTTGGAAAAGATTCACTACCTCTCTGTCGGTACTGGTAGCAATAAGATTTTGTGAATACATACCAGCAGCAGCCTTGAAACGAACTTTGTGAGTTATGTTCCACTTAGCATTGATGCGCGGCTCCAGAGATGCGTTAGCAAGTGATGCATAGTATTGTAAACGGAAACTAGGCTCCAGAACAAGTTTGTTATGTTTTGAAACAAACTTGTATTTTAAGTAACCTCCAATTTCTGTTGTATAGCCCAATTGAGTAATTTCTCTGTGAACAGAATTAAAGTAGTCAAGGTCGGTGCTAAATCCATCAATATCGATTCCGTAATTAAGTTCGCTTTTACCCATAAAATAAGTAAATCCTACACCCATATTAAATCCTTTCACGGAGCTGAATTCAGGTGATTGGCCAAAAGGAGTGTAGTTAATTCCATATTGAGAATAAGCAAAATTACCGTTCACTAATATAGGCGAGTTTTGAGGAACTAACAGGAAGTTTCCGCCGCCACCATAAGACTGCCATTTCATATTTGCCAATCCCGAATAATTAACCATGTCAGTAAAATCAAAGCCAAATAGATTTAATTTACTGCCATTGTTGGCATTAAAAGATACTTTGCCATAATAATCATCAAAGCTGAACGGCAAATTATTTTGTCCATTTTGAGCGGCGTACGAATAAAATGATTTAGATGTTTCAGGTAAATAAGATGTTTTAGCAGAGAAGATAAAAGAAGAAGTACCTGTTCCACCTTCTGTATATTTTTTTAAAGGTCCTTCTATCAAGGCTTTTGCTCCAAACGGACTAACATCCAGTTTGCCGGCAACACGTTTTTTGTTTCCTTCGCGTGTAGATATATCCATGATGGCAGAGATTCTTCCGCCGTATTCAGCACCAAAACCGCCGCTATATACATCCGCGTTTCGAATAATATCAACATCAAATACCGAAAATAAACCTATAGAGTGAAATGGATTATACACAATCATCCCATCAAGCAATACTTTATTCTGAATTGGTGAACCACCACGAATATAAAGCTGTCCTCCCTGGTCACCTGTAAATATTACCCCTGGTAATACTTGTAGGTACTGCACTAAGTCGGGTTGCCCGCCTACCGAAGGTAATTTCTTAATATTAATTGGGTCAATTTTGTTTACAGAAACCTGTGTTTCTGTTTCTTTGGATTCCTGTGATGCAGAGATTTCTATTGTTTTTAATTTGATATTGCTTTTTACAAGATATAGTTTCTTGTTCACAATTTCACCTGCTTTTACAGTTACAGCTTCCTGCAATGTATCAAATCCTAGAGCAGATGCAACCATTATGGTATAACTTCCTGGTGGTACTTTAGTAATGGAAAAGAAACCATTTACATCCGTAGCTATCCCCATAGACGTGCCTTTTAACACCACATTGGTAAATAATATAGGTTCTCCTGTTTCTTTCAGATATACAAATCCGCGGATATTAGCAGTAGATGAATTCTGCTGCGCAAAGATACCCGTTGAAACAAAAATGAAAAATGTGAAAAGTATTGATTTAACTACTGATTTGCGAATAGACATTTTAATTATATAATTTTATAAAAACGCGTAAAAGTAATAAATAATAGATTACACGATACGAATAACTAACTTTTGCGACTTAGAATCAGAAAGAAGTGAAGAAAAATAGAAAGTAAAGTGAATTATATACCTATCCCTAAGTTTATTTTATTAACTCCTGAATATCATGGCTAGAGCCCAATTCGAAATAATCATAGGGATAGGTGCTATGAACTATTTCGTTTCGGAGATAGCAAGTATCCTGTCAAACTCCGCTGGTGTAACCGCCGAAACAGATAACCTGCTTAGTTTGATAATTTGCATATTGGTTAGTTGTTTTTCAGCTTTTATCTGTGCTAGTGTAACCGGCTTTTTTAATTTTTTAAACGGTGCTATTTCCACTACACTCCATGCGGTATCTTCAGTGGTAGGGTCTTGATAGGCTTCCTTTACTACCTTCGCTAAACCAACAATTTCCAATCCTTCATTGCTATGATAAAAAAACAACAAGTCTCCTTTTTTCATGGCTCGCATATTATTACGTGCTGCATAGTTGCGCACTCCATCCCATACCGCTTTTTTGTCTTTTACAAATTGATCCCAACTGTATTTAAAAGGTTCTGATTTTACAAGCCAATGATTCATGATACGATTTTTAGAATTAAGTGAGGTGCGAAAGTAGTAATTTCTTTATTGGTTTTTATTACTAACTCATTAGCTATGATTCTTCGCTTTGTTGCCATTCACAAGTTTTTCTTACTGAACTTGTTTCAGCATCCCTAAAGATATTGATTTTGCAGCTATTGAGATTCTTCGCTCCGTTCTGAATGACAGGTTTCGTTTGTTAGTGGGGGGATTTGGAGAGAAAAATGGCAAAGCCATTTTTCTCTCCAAATCCCCCCAAATCCCCAATAATGATTGTCATTCAGAACGAAGTGAAGAATCCGACCATACACTATTGAAGTGAAAAATCTGACTATTTTAAGGAAGATTATTGGTTTTTCGCCCAGAATTCATTCAGTTTTTGATTTAGTATTCTCACCACATCTTCTTTTTTACGACTTGGAGTAAGTATTCCATTGCTTTTTACCAAATAGGGGAATGGTGATTTCAATTGATTGAAGTTTCTATCTTTCATTAAAAACGCATCTATATGAGTGGTTTCACTCTCATCAAATTCACCAATAAGAAAGTCGGAACAATTACTTGCTGAAACACTTTTTAAATCACTGTCAAATAAAACACCTTTGCACTTGCCTTCTTTTATGGATGTTGAATTAGTGGAGTAAAAAAAATAAACGGGACAAAATGTAAATTCTGATTTGAAAGCTGCTGCTATTGCTTTGTTCTCATACT